>JAXJQH010000001.1:0-13579 GCA_036311245.1 Oscillospiraceae bacterium
CGTTGTCGCGGCGGTAAACGTTTGCACGGGGGTTGTCCCAGCTGCGGAAAACAGCCTCAACAGCGCCCATGAGCTGCTCTTTGGGATCGGAGGGGAAATCCTTGCCGATCTTGGCTTTGTACTCAGCCTTGAACTGACCTGCGAGGGTCTTAAGGTCCTCAGCGGTGAGCTCGATATCCTGAGTTACGCCCTTAGCCTCTTTCATCTCATCGATGAGCTGCTCAAAATATTTCTTACCGACTTCCATAACAACGTCGGAATACATCTGGATAAATCTTCTGTAGCAGTCATAAGCCCAACGGGGATTGCCGGACTTCTCTGCCATAACCTCAACAACCTCTTCGTTAAGACCGAGGTTTAAGATGGTGTCCATCATACCGGGCATAGAAGCTCTTGCGCCGCTACGGACGGAAACAAGAAGGGGATTCTCTTTGTCACCGAATTTCATACCGGTGATGCCTTCCATCTTGTCGATATACTCCATAATCTCTGCCTGAATATCGTCATTGATTTTTCTGCCGTCCTCATAATACTGGGTGCAGGCTTCGGTGGAAATGGTGAAGCCCTGAGGGACGGGGAGACCGAGACCGGTCATTTCGGCAAGGTTTGCGCCCTTACCGCCGAGAAGCTCACGCATAGTTGCGTTGCCCTCGCTGAACAAATAAACAAACTTCTTACTCAAGGGAAATCTACCTCCTGATTTTTTTACGGTTTATACCGTTTTCATTTACTTACAATTTGCCGTCTAAATATTATATCAAACTCTTTCAAAGATTTCCATAGTTTTTTTTACTTTTTTCAAAATTTGTTAATTTTTTTCAAAAAATCTCTATTTGCTTTACATAGAATAGAAAATATGCCATAATATACACAGATTTTTCTTAAAAAGGAGAAAAAATGATATGAAAAATGTTTCTTGCGTAGTCTTCCCTGCCTATGAAAAGGCTCTTAAGGGAAACATTTTGCTTTTTAAATCTTTAAATGACTGGGTTACAGCTGCCGCGCTCTCTGCGGGAGCGCAGAAGGTATACTCACGCGAGGAAGTTCCCTCCGATATTTTAGAGTGCGCTCACATTCTCGTTCTTTCCGAGCGTTGCCCGCTCATTTCAAAGGAAATTATCGAGGAGAGCTATGTTCTGCACATTACCTCGCAGTTTCCCATAACTGCTATTTGCAGCGCAGAACAAGACGAGATTTGCGCCGCCTTTATTCGATCTGACATTCTCAAAACCGAGGATTTTGAGCTGACGCAGGTACAGGCGCTTCTTGAGGAGCTCCAGGCACGCGGAAACAAGAGCGGAATTTATGTTGCCGACGAAGGGGCAGAGCTTTTCTCTATTCACTCAGCTCGCGACCTCTATTTTGCAAACGAGGCGGCTCGCACCGCCGTTATAAACAGAGCTATGGAAAACGGCGCTGTTATAATGTGCGATAGCGGCATAATCATTTCGCCCGACTGCGAGATTGGACAGGGCAGCGTTATTCTGCCCGGCACGATAATCCGAAACGGCTCAAAAATTGGCGAGGGCTGCACCATTGGCCCCAATTCGCTTATAGATAGCAGCGAGATTGCAGATAACTGCACAATAAACGCAACTCAGATAACCCGCTCCACCGTTGACGAGGGCACTACCATCGGTCCCTTTACTCAGCTTCGCCCCGACAGCCATATTGGCAAAAATGTCAAGATTGGTGACTTTGTCGAAATTAAAAATTCCACCGTCGGCGACAAAACCTCGGTGGCGCACCTTACTTATATCGGCGACAGTGATGTCGGGCGCAAGGTTAATTTCGGCTGCGGCACTGTTACGGTAAATTACGACGGCAAAAACAAATTCCGCACCACCATCGGCGACTATGCCTTTATCGGCTGCAACTCAAATCTTGTTGCGCCCGTTAAGATAGGTGACAACGCCTTTACCGCCGCAGGCTCAACCGTTACCCACGATGTTCCCGACGACAGCCTATATATCTCCCGCGAAAAAGAGGAAAAAATCATCGAGGGCTGGGTAAATGAAAAGCTCGGTCACAGAAGATGGGAAGAATAATTTAAAATCGCCCCCAGCCTATCGGCTGGGGGCGATTTTTGTCACGACTAAATCCTATTTAATCATATCGCTCATTTGATAAAGTCCCGCACTCTTGCCATCAAGAAAGCGGGCGGCGTTTATAGCGCCGACGGCGAATACCTCTTTTGAGGCGGCGGCGTGCTTTAGGCTGATGCACTCATCGTGGCCTGCGAAAATGACCTCGTGCTCGCCGACGATATTGCCGCCGCGCACCGCGTGAATTCCGATTTCGGTCTTTTCGCGCTTTTTTCTAACGCTCTGGCGGTCATAAACATAATTATATTTCTCACCGCAAGCCTCGTTTATGCCGTTTGCAAGCATAAGAGCCGTTCCGCTCGGGGCATCGACCTTTTGGTTATGGTGCTTTTCGATTATTTCAATATCAAAGCCATCGCCGAGAACCTGGGCGGCTTTTTTGCAAAGCTCCAAAAGGAGATTTACGCCGATGGACATATTTGCCGAAAAAAACACCGCAACCTCTTTTGAGGTTTTATGAATTTCGGCTATCTGCTCTTCTGAAAGACCTGTTGTGCAGATAACTGCGGGGGTTTTTGTTCTTTTTGCGTAAGAGAGAAGGTCGTCTGTGAGGCTGGGGTGGGAAAAATCAATAATACAGTCATAGCCCTTATCTATTTGAGAAAAGCTACTGTAGCAGTTTTCGCTCTCCTTTCCCTTAAGAAAGGGGTCAATGCAGGCGGCAATACAAACATCGCTATCCTGTGCCGCCGCTTTAACGGCTCTTCCCATCTTTCCCTCGCTTCCGCAAAGTAAAATTTGAGTCATATTAAAGCTCCTTATTTAATGAGATTGTGTTTTCTAAGCTCATTTTCAATGAGCCTTAATTTGTCGGGGGTTGTTTTGCACATAGGCAGTCTATAAGGACCGACCTCTTTGCCCATCATATTGAGCGCCTCTTTGACGGGAATGGGGTTAACATCGCAGAAAAGCGCATTTATAAGCCCAATAAGAGAAATCTGCAGGTCACGGCTCTCACTTACCTTTCCATCAAGGTAAAGGCTGCAGATATCGTGAGTCTCGCGGGGCATTATATTTGAAAGCACCGAGATAACGCCTACTCCGCCTAAAGACAGGATGGGGACAATCTGGTCATCATTTCCCGAATAGATATCAAGGTCATCACCGCAGAGGGCGCGGATTTTGGCAATAGCCGAAAGGTCTCCGCTTGCCTCTTTTGTTGCGACGATGTTGGGGTGCTTTGAAAGCTCAAAATAGGTTTCGGGCGCAATGTTGCAGCCCGTTCTCGAAGGGACATTATAAAGAACTATCGGCAGGTCGGTTGTATCGGCTATACTGTTATAGTGATAGATAAGACCCTGCTGAGAAGCCTTGTTATAATAGGGAGTGACACAAAGGATACCATCCGCCCCCGCTTTTTTTGCCTGCTTTGACATCTCTACGGCATATGCGGTGTGGTTACTGCCGACGCCCGTTATAACGGGAACTCTGCCCGCCGTTTTTTCAACGGCATAGTTTATGCACTCAATATGCTCGTCGGTTTCCAGAGTTGAGGTTTCACCCGTTGTTCCGCAGATAACGATACAATCTGTGCCGCCCTCAATCTGAAAATCAATAAGCTCGCCGAGCTTATTGAAATTTACCGAGCCATCCTCGTGCATAGGGGTTACTATTGCAACGCCCGCTCCTGTAAATATCCTTCTTTTCATAGAAATCCACTCTCCCTTCGGAAAATATGATTATCTGTGATTACAAATATTAGTCAAAAAATCCCTTGTCTGCAAGAAGCTCTGCCATTAAAACTGCTCCGCCTGCAGCGCCGCGCAGGGTGTTGTGAGCAAGACCGATAAACTTGTAGTCATACTGGCTGTCTTCACGAAGGCGGCCTACCGACACAGCCATTCCGCGCTCAAGCTCGCGCTCGGTCCTCGTCTGCGGGCGGTCATCTTCCTCAAAATAGTGCAGGAACTTTTTAGGGGCAAGAGGAAGATTTCTCTTCTGAGCCTCGCCCTCGAAATTATTCCAGCGCTCAATAATTTCTTCCTTAGTAGGTTTCTTTTCAAACTCAACAAAAACTGCAGCCATATGTCCGTCAGTTACAGGGACACGGATGCACTGAGCGGTGATGCTGGGCTCGGTTGCACTGACAATCTCGCCGTTCTCAACCTTACCCCAGATTTTTAGAGGCTCTTTTTCGCTCTTTTCCTCCTCGCCGCCGATATAGGGGATAACATTATCCACCATTTCGGGCCAGCGCTCAAAGGTTTTGCCCGCTCCCGAAATTGCCTGATAGGTACAGACAAGAATCTTCTTAGGGCCAAATTCCATAAGAGGACCAATGGCGGGAACATAAGCCTGCAGCGAGCAGTTGGACTTAACTGCAATAAAGCCACGCTTGGTGCCGAGGCGCTTTTTCTGAGCCTTTATAACATCGGTGTGGTCAGCATTAAGCTCGGGGATAATCATAGGAACATCGGGTGTCCATCTGTGAGCCGAATTGTTGGAAACGATGGGGCACTCTGCCTTTGCGTATCTCTCCTCAAGTGCGCGTGTTTCCTCTTTATTAAGGCTTACGGCGCAGAATGCAAAATCAACCTCTGCGGCAATTTTCTCAACCTCTGCAGCATCTACAACCTGCATAGCTTTAAGCTTTTCGGGAATAGGCTGTGTCATAGCCCATCTATCACCGACTGCCTCCTCGAAGCTTTTTCCTGCCGAGCGGCCGGAAGCTGCGAGAACCTTTACCTCAAACCAAGGGTGGTCTGCAAGCAAGAGGCAAAATCTCTGTCCGACCATGCCGGTGGCACCGATTATTGCAACATTATACTTTTTCATTGTCTTTCCTCCGTTTTATACCTGCGAAAACCCCAAAAGCACTTAAAACGCGGGATTTTCATGATGATAAATTTTTTATTGCTTTAAGTGTTTTTTAATAGTATAATAATACCACCAGAGGACTTTAAAGTCAATTTATTTTTAGTAAACCGATGTCTAAAAATTCACTTTTTGAATTTTTGGCAGTTTTATCTTGCAAGGAGCAGTTTATTTTATGAAAAAAAGCGATTTTTATTTCGATTTGCCAGAGGAGCTTATTGCTCAGACTCCTATTGAGCCGCGCGACCACTCCCGCCTTTTGCGCCTAAATCGGCAAAGCGGCGAGGTTTCGCACCATCATTTTTATGATATACTCGATTTTTTAAATGCGGGCGACCTTTTGGTTGTTAACGATTCGCGCGTTCTGCCCGCCCGAGTTTACGGAGTAAATGAAAGGGCGGAGCACTTGAAATCCTGCTGCTTTCAGAGCGCGAAAAAGACGTCTGGGAAATGCTTGTAAAGCCCGGTAAACGAGCTAAAATCGGCAGTCGCCTTACATTTGGAGAGGGAATTCTTTGCGGCGAGGTTACCGACATTACCGAGGAGGGCAACCGAATTTGCCGCTTTACCTATAATGACTCCAATATTTACGAGGTGCTCGACCGTATAGGTCAGATGCCGCTGCCCCCCTACATAACCGAAAAGCTTTCCGACCGCGAGCGGTATCAGACGGTTTATTCAAACGAAATAGGCTCTGCAGCCGCACCCACCGCAGGACTTCATTTTACCCATGAGCTGATGAAGAGGCTCGAGGACAAAGGGATTTCTATTGCAAAGGTCACTTTGCACGTAGGTCTTGGCACATTCCGCCCCGTTAAAGAGGATAATATTCTCGACCACAAGATGCACACCGAGCATTATCACATACCGCCCCAAACCGCAAAAAAGATAAACGAAACAAAGGCTCGCGGCGGTAGGATTTTTGCGGTTGGCACTACAAGCTGCCGCACACTCGAGGCGTGCGCCTCTAAAAACGGCAAAATCTGCGAGGACGATGACAATACCTCGATTTTCATTTACCCAGGTTATGAGTTTAAGGTTATAGACGGACTTATTACCAATTTCCATCTGCCCGAAAGCACCCTCATTATGCTGGTTTCCGCGCTTGCGGGGCGGGAAAAAGTTCTTAGTGCCTACAAAGAGGCAATAGATAAGCGTTATAGATTTTTCAGCTTTGGAGACGCGATGCTTATCGTATAGGTGATTTTGTAGGGGACGATGCCTACATCGTCCCGCGGGCGGATGAAGGGCATCCGCCCCTACGTTCACATATCCCGTAAACTTCGATGACGCGATGCTGATTTTGTGATACAAAATCAGCAAATGAATAGTGAATAATGAATAATTTGGGAATTTTTTTCTTTTTATAACAATTTATTCACAAAAATAGTCTATAATGAATTTATAACATAATTAAAAGGAGCTTTTTTAATGCTTTCACTTTCTAACATTACCAAAATTTACCGTAGTGGTGACACGGTTGTTAAGGCGCTTGACTCTGTTTCGATAAATTTCCGCGAAAACGAGTTTGTTTCTATATTAGGTCCCTCAGGAGGCGGAAAAACCACACTCCTTAACATTGTCGGTGGCCTTGACAGATATTCAAGCGGTGACCTTGTTATAAACGGTAAGACTACCAAGAAATTCACCTCTAAAAACTGGGATGCCTACCGAAATCACTCTGTAGGTTTTATTTTCCAGAGCTATAATCTCATTGGGCATCAGACTGTTCTCTCAAATGTTGAATTGGCGTTGACCCTTTCGGGCGTTTCGAAAAAGGAAAGGCGCAGAAGAGCCACAGAGGCGCTCGAACGCGTCGGTCTCGGAGACCAGCTTAAAAAGAAACCAAATCAGATGTCGGGAGGACAGATGCAGCGAGTTGCTATTGCCCGCGCCCTTGTAAATGACCCTGACATCCTTTTAGCAGACGAGCCGACGGGTGCGCTTGACTCGGCAACAAGCCTGCAGATTATGGAGCTTTTAAAGGAAATCGCCACTGACAGGCTTGTTATTATGGTAACCCACAACCCCGAGCTTGCAGAGAGCTATTCGACAAGAATTATCCGCCTAAATGACGGCAAGGTTACAGATGACAGTGACCCCTACACCCCCGAGGCAGAGGAAGAGAGTGTTACCTCTCGCAAAAAGCACACCTCTATGTCCTTTTTTACAGCTCTTTCCTTAAGCCTTAAAAACCTAATGACCAAAAAAACCCGCACCCTGCTTACAAGCTTTGCAGGAAGCATTGGCATTATCGGAATTGCGCTTATTCTTTCGCTTTCAGCAGGCATAAATGCTTATATAGAGAGTGTTGAGGAGGACACACTTTCAAGTTACCCCCTCACCATTCAGCAGTCGACCGTTGACCTTTCATCCTCTATGCAGGAGCTGATGGACGCCACCAAAACAGAGGGAGAGCGCGACCCCGACAAGATATACTCCAATGATATTATGAGCAAGATGATGAAAACCACCATTTCATCTGCATCTCAGAATAATCTTACCAACTTTAAAAGCTATCTTGACGGCAACAGAAGCAACATCAGAGAGTACGTAAACGATATTAAATACCGCTATTCCACTCCCTTAAACATCTACAAATCAGATATTGAAGATGGCATTGACAAGGTTTCACCCGACACCGCCCTAACCGACATCGGAATGGGGCCTCAAAGCTCCTCTTCGAGCGGTAGCGGTATGAATATGATGTCCTCTATGATGTCTGTATGGAAAGAGCTTGTCGGTGACAATGAGCTTCTTTCAGAGCAGTACACCGTTTTAAAGGGCAGACTTCCTGCCGCATATAACGAAGCGGTTATCATAGTTACTCCCAACAATGAAATCAGCGATTTTACCCTCTATTCACTCGGGATTAAAGACCCCGAGGAGCTCTCCGATATGATGAAGGAGTATCAGGAGACGGGGGAAATTACTTTTGAGCCTACACAGACCGAGTATACCTATGACGACCTGCTTTCTCTTTCCTACAAGTTTTTGGTAAACACCGATTACTTCGAAAAGAAAGACGGCATCTGGATTGACCGTTCTGACGACGATATTTATGTTGCTCAAAAGCTGGAAAGCGCCGAGGAAATCAAAATAGTCGGCGTTCTGCGTCCCAACTCTGATGCCCTTGCAAATGCAGAGGCAGGCTCTATCGGTTACACCCGCGAGCTTATGGAAAAATTTGTTGAAAAGGTAAATGACAGTGAGATAGTTAAAGAGCAGCTTGCAGACAAAGAAACCGATGTATTCACAGGCACAAAGTTCTCAAACGGCGAAAAGCTTACCTTTAATAATATGCAGGAACTTTCGGCGTTTCTTATGACCCTCCCCGAAGCACAGCGCACTCAGGCCGCCGCCTCCCTCTCTCGGATGCAGCAGGCGGGAATGAGCGAGCAGGCAATTCTCAGTAGCTTTGCCTCGGCTCTCTCACAAACCTCTGATGCAACGCTCGAATCGCGCCTTAGTGAAATCGGCTATGCGAGCCTTGAAACTCCCTCCTCTATCGAGATTTATTCAAAGGATTTTGAGGCAAAGGATTCTATTGAGGAAATTATCCGCGAATATAATAACGGCGTTGAAGATGAAAAGGACAAGATAACCTACACCGATTATATCGGACTTATGATGTCATCAGTAACTACAATTATAAATGCCATTAGCTATATTCTTATTGCTTTTGTTGCGATTTCGCTTGTTGTTTCCTCTATAATGATTGGAATTATCACCTATATCTCTGTTCTTGAGCGCACACGCGAAATCGGAATACTCAGAGCAATCGGCGCTTCCAAAAAGGATATCGCGCGAGTTTTCAATGCCGAAACCCTCATAGTCGGCTTTACCGCGGGAGCGCTCGGCATAGGGCTGACACTCTTGCTGATTATTCCCATAAACGCAATTCTGCACTCGGTTACCGACATTTCGGCATCGGCATTTCTACCGCCTGTTGCAGGGGTTATCCTTGTAGTAATCAGTATGCTGCTTACCTTTATTGCAGGTCTGTTCCCATCAAGAATTGCTGCCAACAAGGACCCCGTTGTTGCGCTGCGAACCGAATAAGTAAGGGCGCGGAGCGAAAAAGAGAGGAAAATTTCATTTTTCTCCTTGACAAACGGAAAAAGGGTTTATATAATAGTTGAGTATGGATATTTTTAGTATCCGAGCTTCGGCCGCATCATGCTGCGGTACCCCCTAAGTATTGGCAGTGTGTGAGGTGTCGTTTATGGAAATCGATGTCAGGCGACTTTTTGAGATTGAGGGCGAGCGCGAGGATTTTTCCTTTTCGCTTGATTTGAGTGGCACAGAAATCTGGGGTCACAAGCCTCTTTCCTCCCCTGTTTACATCGAGGGTAGTGCTGTAAACAGAAGTTCTATTGTAACTCTGGCATACAAGGCTTCTTGTAATCTGCACACCTTCTGTGACAGGTGCTTAGTCGAGTTTGACAAGCCGCTTTCCTTCTCCTTTGAATACACTCTTGTCAGAGAGCTGCAGGACAGCGAAATTCAGGAGTACATTCTTGTGGAGGGCGATTTCTTTGATTTGGGCGCACTTTGTGAGTCCGACATTGTTCTGAATTTGCCACTCAAATTCCTCTGTCGTGACGATTGCAAGGGCTTATGCCCCGTCTGCGGTAACAACTTAAATCATTCTGAATGCGATTGTCTTAACACTCAGATTGATCCGAGGCTCGCAGCACTTAAAAATCTGCTTAAAAAAGATTAACAACATTTCTATTATATCAAGGAGGTTCTATCATGGCTGTTCCCAAGAGAAGAGTGTCCAAAGCACGTCGCGATAAGAGACGTTCCAAGGTCTGGAAGCTTACTGCTCCCGCATTTTCTAAGTGCCCCAACTGTGGCGAGCTTAAACTCCCCCATAGAGTTTGCTCAAGCTGCGGTTATTACAAGGGCAAAGAAGTCATCAAGGTTAATGAGGACTAATTTGAGTGAAAGCTTAGAGGAGGAGTTTTTTCCTCCTCTATTTTCATATGAGGGAAATTTATGAGCGTTAAAATTTTTGATGTTTTAAATGGCTCTGTTGCAGACAGAGCGGGCATCTGCGCAGGCGAAACTCTGATTTCCATAAACAAAAACGAGACTAATGATGTTCTGGATTTTCGTTTTCATCAGATAAACACCCGCCTTGTCTTAAAAATCGAGGATAAGAGCGGCAGGGTGCGCAATGTCAAAATCAAAAAGGATGAATATGAGGAGCTGGGTCTTGAGTTCGAGACCTATCTTATGGATAAGCAGCACTCCTGCAAAAACAAATGTATTTTCTGCTTTGTTGACCAGCTTCCAAAAGGCATGAGAGAGACACTTTATTTTAAGGATGACGATACCCGCCTTTCCTTTTTATTCGGAAACTATGTTACATTAACCAACATCACCGACCACGAGATAGAGCGCATTATAAAAATGCACATAAGCCCCATTAACATCTCAGTTCACACCACAAACAGTGACCTGAGGGTTAAAATGATGGCTAACCCTAATGCAGGAAAGGCTCTGTCTGTAATGCGCCGATTTGCCGATGCGGGCATATCCATAAACTGTCAGCTCGTCCTCTGCCCCGATATAAACGACGGAGAGGAGCTTGCAAGAAGCCTTACCGACCTGTCTTCGCTTTTCCCCGTGCTCGAGAGCATTGCATTAGTTCCCGTAGGACTTACCTGCCACCGAGAGGGACTATATCCCCTCTCTCCATATACAGAAGAGAAGGCTCGCGAGGTTATAAAAATTGCAGATGAGTTTGGCGAAAAATTCTTAAAAGAGCGCGGTAGCCGCCTTGTTTATTGCTCAGACGAATTTTTCATAAAAGCAAATCTCCCGCTCCCCGATTACTCATATTATGAGGATTTCCCTCAACTCGAAAATGGAGTAGGGCTTATCCGCAGTATGCAGATGGATGTTTCCCGCTGCATTGAGGACAGTGAGCCTACAAACGCCTCTCGCCCCGTTAGATTTTCTATCGCAACGGGCGTTGATGCCGCCCCCTTTATAAGGAGCGAGGTAGAGCGGATTTTAAAGGTTTTTCCCTCTATGGAGGCTCATATTTATCCCATAGAAAACAACTTTTTCGGCCATACTATAACAGTTACAGGACTTATAACCGCCACCGACATTATTGCACAGCTCAAGGGAAAAGAGCTTGGAGAGGCGTTACTTTTGCCCGATGTTATGCTGCGGCACGAAAAGGACAAATTTTTAGACGACAAGACGGTTTCTTTTGTAGAAGCCGCACTTAATACAAAGGTTATAATAGCTACTGCTGACGGCGAGGGGTTATACAACGCCGTTGCCAGTATGCAGTCCTTTGGGAAGGAGGAAGACTGATGGCACTGCCCGTTATTGCGGTTGTCGGCCGCCCCAATGTCGGCAAATCGACACTATTTAACAAGCTTGTCGGCAAGCGCCTTTCAATAGTTGAGGACACCCCCGGTGTTACACGCGACCGCATTTATGCAAAGGTCGAGTGGCAAAACCGCTTTGCCACCATTATCGATACCGGCGGCATCGAGCTTTTTTCTGACGATGTTATTTTGTCGCAGATGCGCCGTCAGGCTGAGATTGCAATAGAGAGCGCAGATGTTATTCTGCTGGTAACCGACCTTAACTGCGGGGTGACCGCTGCTGACATCGAAGTTGCATCTATGCTTAAAAAGAGTGGAAAGCCTGTTGTGCTTTGCGTTAACAAATGCGACAGCATAGGCGAGCCGCCGCTCGGTTTCTATGAATTTTACAATCTCTGTCTTGGAGACCCCATTGCCGTTTCCTCTGTTCACGGACACGGAACGGGCGACCTGCTCGACCGTCTTTTTGAGCTTCTTCCCGCCGAAGAGGTTGAGGAGTATCCTGAGGACTTTATTAAGGTTGCCATTATCGGCAAGCCTAATGTTGGAAAATCCTCACTTGTAAACCGTCTTGCGGGCGAGGAGAGGGTTATAGTTTCGGATATCGCGGGAACTACCCGAGATGCTGTTGATACAGTTGTGGAAAATGATTTCGGCAAGTTTGTTTTTATTGACACTGCGGGAATCCGCCGCCAGAAAAAGGTTGACGAGGCGATTGAAAAGTACAGCGTTCTGCGCTCATATATGGCTGTTGAGCGCTCTGATGTCTGCATTATTATGATTGATGCAACTGAAGGCTTTACCGAGCAGGACTCCAAGGTTGCGGGCTATGCTCACACAGAGGGAAAGGCGTGCATTATAGCCGTTAATAAATGGGATGCCATTGAAAAAGACGACAAGACAATGCGAGAGTATCAGAAAAAGCTGGAAATTGACTTTTCGTTTATGCCCTATGCCCCGTTCCTTTTCATTTCGGCAAAAACGGGACAGAGAATTGAAAAGCTTTATTCTCTCATCACCTATGTCCGCGAGCAGAACTGCCGCCGCATACAGACGGGACTACTTAACGATATGCTCGCAGAGGCAACTGCAAAGGTTCAGCCTCCCTCAGACAAGGGCAAACGCCTTAAGATATACTACATCACTCAGTCTGCTGTCTGCCCGCCCACCTTTGTCTGTTTTGTAAACAGCAACGAGCTTTTCCATTTTTCATATCAGCGCTACATCGAAAATCAGATAAGGGCAACCTTTGGTCTTTCGGGAACGCCGATAAAGATAATCTCCCGAGAACGCGGAGAGTCCAAATAAAGCATTTGATATTGGAGGTCATTATGCTAAGTAAAGATGTTATTACCGTTTTACTATATTCACTCGGCGCCGGAGCAGTTTCCTATCTTTTAGGAAGCATCAGCTTTGCCGTTATATTCAGCCGCCTTTTTGCAAAGCGCGATGTGCGCGACAGCGGCAGCGGCAACGCAGGAATGACAAATGTTCTGCGTACCGTTGGAAAGCTGCCTGCAGTCCTCACCCTTGTAGGCGACCTGCTTAAAGCCGTTGCCGCAATTTACTTTTCAAGATGGCTTTTTTCCGCTCTGCCCTTTCTCGAAGCCGAGCGGGTTGGAATGTATATCGGCGGAATATTCGTTGTCATAGGTCACATTTTCCCCATTTTCTTTAATTTCCGCGGCGGAAAGGGAGTGCTGACCTGCGCAGGAGTTTTCCTTGTGCTCGACTGGCAGCTTTGCCTTATCTGCATAGCAATATTTATAATTGTTGCTTTTTCAACAGGCTATGTTTCATTAGGCTCCATTCTTTCCATGGGAGCCGCGCCTATACTTACTCTTGCAGTCGGACTTACCATGCGCTCCGATATTCTGCTCACACGAACGGTTATCTGGCAGGCGGTTTTTGTAGCGGTTATTGCAGGAATTTCGATTTTTATGCACCGCGAGAACATAAAAAGGCTACTTAGCGGCACCGAAAACTGCTTTAAAAAGAAAAAAGATAAATAAGACAAAACAGCGGACAGATACTCTGTCCGTTTTTTTATTTTTAATACAAAAGCGCCCGATATGTGCAGAATTGCACATATCGGGCACTTTTTTACTCAAAACTCATTTTTTATAGATTTATAGAGAGTATTTATAACTTATTACACTTTTTGCGCCTTGCTCGGTGCAAATAGTTGTATAGACCATATAATATCTTTCTCCCGTTTCAACATCAAGCATTGCCTTATCCAAAACACTTTAACACATTTTCATATACATCATTAGGCACCACAAAATAAACATTTGCATATTC
>JAXJQH010000002.1:0-8893 GCA_036311245.1 Oscillospiraceae bacterium
ATTTTATTCTAAATGTTTTTTGCTTATTCTTCCCAAGGGAATTTATACTGTGTAAGGCCGAGTTTATCACGGACCTCGTTAAATTCCTTTTGAACGGGTTCATTTATGGGAACGCCGCTATCCTTACGGCTAAGCCAGATTTCCCACTCTTTTTCGCCCGCGGTGTAAATTCTCTCTGCGCCGGGTGCTTTTTTAGTAGAACGGACTTCTCTTATGATATCGCCTGCTTTTTTGCGGCAGACATCCTCGCCAAGGAAGTGGTCGGTATCAATAGCGATAAAGAAGTGACCTAAGTGGAACGGCGTCTTTTCACCGTTTTCGCCTTTACCGGTAAGCGATTTGCCGTAGCTTCCGTCCTGAAGCACAGCACTTAAGAATTCAACGAACATAGCAAAGCCATAACCCTTATAGCCGCCAAGCTCCTCGCCGATACCGCCTAAGGGTGTGAGCGCTGCATCTCCGCTGCCTATCCTTTTAAGGGCAGTACCTGCATCACCGTCTACTGCTTTTCCGTCAGGTCCGACAACTGTTCCGGGCAGAACATCGTGACCTATGCGCTGGTAATATTCAAGCTTTCCGTTCTGAGTGATTGAGGTTGCGCAGTCAAAGTTAAAATCAAAATCCTCATCAGTGGGAACACCGAGAGTGAGGGGGTTTGTTCCAAATGCGCCTTCAACACCGAATGTAGGAGCAACTGTGGGGCGGGCGTTAGTTCCTGTAAGTCCGATACAGCCTGCTTCTGCCGCCATTGTGGTGTAGTAGCCTGCGATACCGTAGTGGCAGGAATTTCTGACAACCACCATACCCATACCATATTCTTTTGCCTTTTTAATGGCAAGCTCCATTGACTTTTTGCCAATGACCTGTCCCATACCATCGTGTCCGTCTACAACTGCGGTGGTGGGGGTTTCTTTGATAATCTCAAAGTTTGTTACAGGGTTTTGGATGCCTGCATTGATTCTATCAATATAAACAGGCTTAAAACGGTTTACACCGTGGGATTCTATGCCTCTCTTATCGGATGTTAAGAGAACATCGGCACAGATTTCTGCATCTTCGCGTGGCACACCGACTCCGACAAATGAGTCTGTCACGAAGTTATACAGAGTTTCAAAATCAACAACATACTTTGGCAAGAGTTTTCAGCTCCTTTATTTATAAAAGTGGCAAGCTATATTATTCTATATAGTTTCCGTTTTTATCGCATACATACACGCCGCAGCCTGCGCAAACAGCAATTTGCGCATCTATCTGCTCTTTTGTAAAAGCCACTCCCGCACTATCGGTTGGGGCAAATTTAGGCATTAAGACAGCCGTGGAATGGGTAGCTCTCACAGAGCCGATAAGGGCAGAGAGAGCTGCACCGCTATCACTTTCTACCGAAAGCTCAGGGACAAGAACATCGCAGGCAAAACTTATGGGGTTTGCCCCGCCATAAATAACATTATTCTCACGCGCAGCCTCTGCGGCATTATAGTTCAGCATAAGCTTTGCATTTTTGGAACTGAGAGCATCCTTTAAGCTCTGGGTATACTGAGATAAAATTTCTGCGTGCGAAACGGTTTTCTCAAGCTCACCGAAATCAGCATTTACAAAATTGCTTACATCGGGGAACATTACCGAGGATACCATTATATTTTCAAATCCAAGCTCTGCAAGCTCGCAACAAATGGCAGTTATATATCCTTGTGCCTCGCTGCTATAGGGGTTAAGCCACGGTTTACCATTAGCAGAGTCAAACCAGCTCCAGCCCTCATGCTCTGTATAGAGAATTTTAGCGGCAGAATTTTTGGTTGCGATTTTATCCTTAAAGGCGTTTATCTGAGCTATGGGAACAATGTTCTCGCTCTTTAGCTTTGCAATTATTTCAGAAAAATTTTGCATCGCATTCTCAGACACCGCTCCGACAGAGGCTGCCATTGCGTTTTGAGTGTTATAGTAAATCGTTCCGTCCTCATCCTTAAGCTGCAGCACGGCGGCATTATAGCCAAGTGACTTAATATTTGCAATAAAGCTCGAGAGAGCCTCGGGATTTGAAGCGGTCGAGAGCGGGAGATAGGCTGTTTTCAGCTTGGACAGGTCTATCTCACCTTCCACCTCAGACGAGGTTATTTCGCTTGAGGTAATCTGCGAGGAAACGGGGATTTTTGAGGAGTTATCCCCAGGGCGCTCAGTTTTCTCACCTTTTAAAAGATTAGAAAGCGGGCCTGAAATGCTATATCCGACAAATACAAGCAGCAAAACAGCCAGCACAAAAATGACAGCATTTCGGATGCGCCTTTTTCTCCTGCGCTCCGAGCCATCAAAAATTCTTCCGTAGCTCTGAATCTTATACCCTTTATTTTTGCGAGATTTCATTTGAATTCTCCCCTTTTAGAGTAGATTAAAAAGGCAATTTATGCCCAATCAGCCCATAAAACGCGAGCGAAAGTATTCCAATATAGATAAGGGTTGCGGGAAAGCCTCGAAAAGGCGCGGGGATGTGTGTTCCCTTAAGCTTTCGGGTTCCCTCAAACACAAGCAGGGTGGCTATAAAGAATGCTACACCTGTTCCAAACGAAAATCCAACCCAAGTCGGAAGGCTTGCTTCCACGCTCAGAAGCGAGTTGTGCGCAGGAAGCAGGATAGCGCCGAGAGATGCGCAGTTAAAGACCGCAAGCAGAAGGATTTCGCTCATTTTACGGTAGGTTTTAGGGAAAGCATAGTAAAGCACCAAACTTGCGAGCACAAAAACTATAATGAGCACCAAAACGAAAATGAAAGGCTCAATATAAAGTCTGAACGAAAGCGGGCGGATAAGAAGATTTACTGCCCAAGCAAGAAAACCTGAAACGGTTGTGATACAGGTGAGCAGCACACCGAATTTAAGCATAGTTTTAGGCGATTTTACAACCGAGAGCATTCGGCTAGTGCCGAGTGCTCTTGTAAAGATGGTGTTTTCAATAAAAATCGCGGCAAGAGCGGCTGTGAAAAAGCTTGCTAAAAATTGCATTATTCTTTCGCCTCCTCTTTCTTACTTTTATTGAGGATAGCTGAGAGCTTTTTAGTTCCCGCAGCAAGAAACCCTACAATGATAAAGCCCATAAAGGGAAGCAGGAATGAAATATTGCCCCGCATATTGCCGATAGGGGCATCCCAGATAGTTCCTTTACCGAGAATTTCACGCAGTGCAGAAACAAGGCACATAACAACTGTAAATCCGATGGCTGTTTCAATTCCGTTTAGCATACTTGTAAGCGGGCGGTAGCCTCTTGCGGCATCTGCGCTTCTTGCGCTTATAATGGGGTTTACTACCATAAGCGGCAGAAAAACACCGACCTTATCATTAACCTCAGGGAATATGGTTTTAGCAAACCAAAGCGCAGGAACAAAGAAGACGCAGGAAAGCAGTGCGCAAAGAATTACGCGAATACTTTTGGAAAGCTTTACGGGGATAAATCCGAAAATAACAAGAACGGGAATAATAATTATCGAAAAAGCGACCGATAGAGAAACTCCGGCTTTAAGTGACTGGCTGATTGCAATGACGGGACCAAGCGAAAGTCCGCTGACTAAAATGGGGTTTTCGACAACAAATCTTTTAAGGGGAGCTATGAATTTTTCGCTCTTTTTAAGCGCAAGTGAAAGGATTGACTTTAATTTATTCATTGCCGTCGCCTCCCTTCTCCGCCTTTTTCTTTAAGAAAGCGGGCAGGCTTAGGGGGATATCTGTATAACGATCAATCCCCGTTCCGATTTTATCAAGGAATGGTGTAAACGAGTTTACAATAAGCAGCGCAAACGGGAATGCTATCTGTGTTTTTCCAAAGCTACGGAAAAGCATTGTGACTATACCGATGGCAGCGCCGTATATCCATTTTGCATAAGGGTGCTTAGGACTTGAAGAAGGCTCAGGTGCCATAAAGACTGCTCCGAATATAAGGGCGCCCGATGTTAGCTCAAACCAGAGCGAATCGAGAATTCCCGTTGAAATTCTCGGGAAAAGCAGGGCGAAAATGCCCGCTCCCAACAAAGTTGCCGCAGGAATCTGAATGGTAATTGCGCGGCGATACAAAAGGTAGGCAGCAGCCGCTAAGATAACTATAATACAGGTGACTCCCGCTGCTCCCGGGGCATTTCCCGAAAGAATGTCAAAAGCATCGATAAGCGGGCGGCCGCCGTTTTTAAGGTTCTGGGCTGTTGTTTCCATTATTCTGTAAGACTTATCAACAGAGCCGAAAACAGGAAGCCACTGCATCGGGCGGGTGTATGCAAATATTTTTTCAGGCCACGAAACAGCACAGAAGCAGAAAGCCGCTGCCGCGCTATTAAAGGGGGTGTTGCCAAGCCCGCCAAATGGGTGCTTGACTACAAGGATTGCAAATGCTGCGGCGGCTAAGATTATAAAGAAATCAACCGACGCGGGCATAAGTAGCGGCAGGATAGCCCCCGTTACAAGCGACGATAGGTCCTTAAAATCAAATCTTTTATTTTTAAGCCAGATACAGCCCTGGTCTAAAAGATAGCAGGCAGCCAGAGAATATATAAGGCTTTTAAAAACACGAAATCCATAGAAAAAGATGGGCATCAAGTAAATAAATGGCATAACGATAAGCATATCGCCCATCAGCGACTGAACAGTTCCGCTATTTCTCAGAAACGGAGCTTTCTGTATCTTGACCGTTCTGTTCATTTTGCCACATCTCCTTAAGTAGTGTTCTTCTGGACTTTTTAACATACTGACGAAGGTCTATTTTAGCGGGGCAAATATATGAGCAGCAACCACATTCGGTGCATTTATCTGCCGAAAGCCTATATAGCTTTTCAATATTATTGTCCAAATAATAGGTATAAATATAGTATGGCAGCAATTTTTCGGGGCAAACATCAATACATTTTCCACAGCCTATGCAGGGGTATGTTTCGCAGCAAAGCTCCTCAGAAAAGGCGAGGATTGCCTTTGTTGAGCGTAGGACGGGGATATCTGTTCCATCCACGCTGTAGCCGGTCATACTGCCGCCGAGGATAACAGTTTCGGGTTTGTTAATAAGTCCGCAGGCATTTAAAATATCGCCTATCGGAGTTCCTACGGGCACCTCGATATTGCAGGGATTTTTAACGCTGCTTCCCGCCACTGTTACGATAGTATTTGTCCAAGCGCATTTATCAACCGCCGAATAGTAGAAGCTCAGCAGCGCTCCGATATCTATATAAACGGTGTCCTTATCGCTGTGCATCATACGGGAAACGGGATAATTTTGCTTTATATGGTTTACCTCATAGCCGCCGACCGACCGAGGAAATCTTATAGTTATATCATCATTTCTGTCATAAACATCTATCCTGACATTTTTAGCTCCGAACACGCGGTTTAAAGCCCTTATTGCGGGAGCTATATGCTCTGAGCGGAAAAGGAGCTGAGTTATTCTGCTGCTGACATAAGGCTCATCGTCCACCGCGTCAATAACTAAATTTTTAACACCGTGGGGATACTCATTATGTATTTCATTAAGTGTTCTTTTATCGGTGGTGTTAAGAATTCCGCATTTATCTACCGCAAACATTATATCCTCATCGGTAGGCTCGGCGTTTGTATATTTCTGCATATCGGGAGCTTTTGTTTCACCATTTACATCGACACGCAGAAAACGCTGATTTTCAAATTTTTCAAACTCAAATTCTCCAACTGCAGCGGCGACGCCCTGTACGCTCGAAAAGGAATCGACCGACTCAGGGCGAATACCGTAAGATATAAGCTGCCCTTTGGAAAGCTGCTCATTGGGAGCAATGCAAAGCTCCTGCGAAACGGGTAAAAATACCGTTTTTACATCGAAAAAGCTTTTTATGGGAAGTGATATGGCAGGCTCTTTATGCTGCTCAAGATTTAATCCTCTGCTTGTAAATCTACGCAAATTCGCCACCTCTTTCCTTGGGAGTTTTATTTAAAACACATAAAAATTTATCATTTAATGGTTTATTATACCATATTTCTCTATATTCGTCAAATTATTTAGGGCTTGTCTTATTTATTCAGACAATCCACCTCTTAATAAGGGCAAACGGTAATCCCCGAAATATCCAAAAGGTAATCCCTGCTTTTTAAAACCTCTGCAAGCTCAAAGGAATTTGTAACGGGGGCTTTTGTGAGCATAGCGCACAGCGCATGCTGACCCTCGTGGTGAAAATCTGTTCCCGCGGTAATTATTTTGCCGCATTTTTTTGCCCATTTGGCAGCAAGACCTATACGAGAGTTGTGATTTGGGTGCAGGTTGAAAACCTCAATTCCGTCAACAAACTCAGGCTCTGCAGGCTCATTTTTATTTCTGAAGGGGTGCGCCTGAATTATGATATTATTATCGCTTTTATATTGTCTGTAGAAATCCTCGATTGTGCCGCCGAGCATTGTTGCGATTTTATCCATCTCGCAGGGCTCTATTCCATAAACGAGATAGTCATTTGAATTGCCCTCGTTAAAACGCAGCTCAGCTGCAAAAATAACATTTATATTGTATTTTTCAGAAAGCTTTTGCGCGTCCTCATAGTCTTTAAGCAGGGCATTTATTTTAAGGGTGTTATCCTCTGCACCGTCAAACTTAAAATGATTGGTCAGCGCTATTGAAGTATAGCTTAATTTACTGTAAAGCTCTAAAACTTGACGGGGCGAGAAATCGCCACACACGCTTGCGGGAGATGTGTGAGCGTGAAGCTCTGTTTTATAAATATATTCTTGCATTTTTAACGCCTCTTTTAAGCCATTCTCTTTTTAGTAATTATAGCACACAGTGCGATTTTATACAACTGTTTTTAAAAGAGACACCTCCTGCCAAGCGTTCGCTTGACTGGAGGTGTTTTTTAGGCTAAAAGCTTATTTAACTTTTGCATAGTTTGCGCTGACGGCTCGGGGATATCTTTAAACGGAAAATCAATTTCCATTTTATCATATTTAACCTGACATATCTTTCTAAAGGGGAGCAGCTCTATTTTGTCTATACAAGGATATTTTTCCGAAAGGGATTTTAAAAAAAGGATATTTTCCTCGTTATCATTAAGGCTTGGAATAATAACCTGACGCAGGGTTGTGGGAATATTGTTTTCACTCAAATATAAAAGAAACTCCATTACCCTCGTCAATGAGCAGCCAACATAGGTTTTATAAAGCTCATCGGAGCAGTACTTTACATCAAGCAGCACTCTGTCGGTTTCTGAAAGAAGCTTCTTTACAGCATCATTCAAAACACTTCCCGAGGTATCAAGGCAGGTGTTTATCCCCTCTTTATGGCAAAGCTCAAAAAAGGCGCGCGCAAACTCAGCCTGCAAGAGCGGCTCTCCGCCCGAAAGCGTTACGCCGCCCTGCTCTCCGAAATATTCCTTAAAGTGAATCGCCTTTTCTACAAGCTCCTGAGGTGTGTAAAGATTTCCAACTTTACACTCCCAAGTATCGGGGTTATGGCAGCAGGAGCAGCGCAGATTGCAGCCTCCCAGAAATGCTACAAAGCGCACACCCGGACCATCCACCGTTCCAAGGCTCTGAATAGAGTGAATGTACCCTTTCATTTTACAGCGCCTCATGGAAGGTTCTGCTGATGACCTCGCGCTGTTGTTCACGCGAGAGCTTATTGAAGTTTACGGCATAACCCGAAACGCGGATAGTGAGGTTAGGATAATCCTCGGGATTTTCATAAGCCTTCATCAAGGTTTCGCGGTTTAAAACATTTACATTTATGTGATGAGCTTTCTTTGCAAAGTAGCCATCGAGAATAGAAACGAGGTTATCTACCCTCTCCTCATCGCTTCTTCCGAGAGCCTCTGGAGTTATCGAGAAGGTGTTGGAAATACCGTCACGGCAGTCATCATAAGAGAGCTTTGCGACAGAGTTGAGCGATGCAAGAGCTCCGTTTTCCTCGCGGTTATGCATTGGGTTTGCGCCGGGGGCAAATGGTGCAGATGCCTTTCTGCCGTCAGGGGTTGCACCTGTGTTTTTACCATACATAACATTTGAGGTAATAGTTAAAACCGAGAGGGTGTGAACAGCGTTTCTATATGTCGGAGTTTTGCGAAGCTCTGTGATTACGCGGTGGGTCATATCCTTTGCAATCAGGTCTACCCTATCGTCATCATTTCCGTATTTAGGGAAATCACCCGTTGTTTCAAAGTCGGTTATAAAGCCATCGCTCATAATGGGGCGGACTCGCGCATATTTAATTGCGCTGAGCGAATCGGCAACAACAGAAAGACCTGCGATACCGAATGCCATAAAACGCTCGACATCAGTGTCGTGCAAAGCCATCTGAATTTTCTCATAGGCATATTTATCGTGCATATAGTGAATGATATTCATTGTATTGACATAGAGGTGGCAGAGCCATTTAAGATAAATCTCCATACGTTCCATAACCTCATCATAGTCGAGTTTATCACCACCCAACACCGACATCTGCGGGCCTATATGCATTCCGCTTGTAGTGTCATATCCGCCGTTGATTGCTATAAGCAGCAGCTTTGCAAGGTTGCAGCGAGCACCGAAGAACTGCATCTGCTTTCCTACCCGCATTGCCGAAACGCAGCAGGCTATTGCATAATCATCTCCGTAAATCGGGCGCATAACATCATCATTTTCATACTGAATAGAGTCTGTATCCTTAGAAACTCTGGCGCAGAACTTTTTGAAATTCTCGGGCAGAGCATTTGACCAAAGAACAGTAAGGTTAGGCTCGGGAGAGGAGCCGAGGGTATAAAGGGTGTTGAGCATACGGAAGCTGTTTTTAGTAACTAAAGTCCTTCCGTCCTCACCCACGCCGCCAACTGCCTCGGTTATCCACATAGGGTCACCGCCAAACAGCTCATTATATTCGGGGGTGCGCAGGTGGCGAGCCATACGAAGCTTAATAACAAAATCATCCATAAGCTCCTGAGC
>JAXJQH010000003.1:0-10277 GCA_036311245.1 Oscillospiraceae bacterium
ATTCAATATACCCCAAAACACTATCATACACATCATTAGGCACCACAAAATAAACATTTGCATATTCCGCCAAATTAATTGACATCCAAGAAAATCCGCCTTGTTGAGTTTCTAAATTTATATGCAGATTTTCAGACAGGTAAATTATCGCCTTGGGTAATGACCTAACGTTAAATCTTTTTGGAATCCACTCTTTAAGTTTCAAGCTTTCTAAGAATTTTTGTATATTGTTTTCTCCATTAATAACATTAACAGGCTGTTGATTTTTTGCTCTATCATTAAAATTTTGAAATCCTGTTCTGCCTAAATTCGTGCCTTCAGTACTATAAAAACGGATTATTTCGATTCCTGTATTTTTAAGCTCATTCATCAATCTGTCAGCTCTTTCAATCCCCTCGGAAGTCAAATCCTCAGGCTGCTGTGCAGAAGACGAAGGTGTCTGCTGATTGGTTTCAGGCGCTTCTGATGACTGGGTGCTCAATATTTCTGACTCAGTTTCTACCTTAGAAACGACACTGCTGTTTGATAGGTTGCTATTTTCTGTTTCCTTAATTGATGAGACCGAAGAATTATCCACGGTAAGCTCGGAAGACTCACCAGCAGTTTTAACAGAATTACACGAAGAAAATATAAGCGATAAAGACAGTAAAATAGGCAAAAATAATGGTGTTTTTTTAAATTTCAATTAAATCATCTCCTATAAATTACTAAGCAAGAAGAATAAACATTGGACTCACCTCTTTTATGTATATTTTCTTTGATTTCATACTATCATATCTATTTACATTTGTCAACGATATACTTTGGTGTATAGTATTTACATAAAAATATATTCTGGATATAATATAAAAAATAGTATAAATTTCTGAGGAAATGAGTTGAGAACGAATGGCTCTGTCTGAAGGAATTAAGCGAGGAACAGTTGAACTTCTGATATTGACCCTACTAAGTAAAGGCGATATGTATGGCTATCAGTTATCTCAAGAGCTTGCTAAGCAAAGCAAGGGGTTGTATACCCTGCAGGAAAGTTCTATGTACCCAACGCTTTATCGTTTAGTCGAGAAAAAACTTATAACAGATAGGCAAGAAAAGGTTGGAAAAAGGCGAATAAGGGTCTACTATCATTTAGAAGAATCGGGTAGAGAGCATCTTTTTAATATCAGAAAAGAATATCTATTGTTATGCCGAGGTATTTTTAATATCTTAAACATTGACAGCATTGATGAGTTAGGGGGATAAATATGGTTACTCAAAAAGAGCTTAATAATTATTTCAGCCAAGTCAAAAAGAATTGCCCTCGCGAATATCGAACCAAAATGATGCCTGTTATAAAAGGAAATGTTTTGGATTATTTGGAAGAGAATCCTGATAGCAGTATGAGCGATGTCACTACACAATTCGGTGTACCCGAAAAATTTGCAGCAGAATATATTATGGCAATAGACGATACCGAAAGAACTAAAATACTGCGCACATCTAAATTTATAAAAAGAATTGTTATAGTAGGTGTAGTAGCCGTTGTCTTGATAATAGCTGTAACAGCAGCTTTTATCATTGCCGATAACTCTCATACAGCAGCATATTATTACCATTATGAAATAACCGAATAGGATGTAAATTACGAAGAAGATTTTAACTAGTTTTGTAGCAATAACTATTATGTTCACAGTATTATCCTCAACTATATTACATACTCAAGCTACAAATATATATAAGCATGATTCCACAAATATTATCAGACAAACAATAGAGTATTTTGAAGACGGTAGTTACATTACAATCATTGTTACTGAAAATATTTCAAATATTGCTCGCGCAACAGCCTATACAAAAACAGGAAGCAAGCATTATGTTATGCAAAACAAGGATGGAGACGAACTTTGGCGTTTCACCGTTAACGGTACATTTTCGGTAAATTCAGGTGTTAGTGCTACATGCACAAAATCTACATATTCTATAAAGATTACCGAAGATGCGTGGCAGAATGACTCTGCATCGGCATCTAAATCCGGAAATCAGGCAACAGGAACTGCAACATTTATAAAAAAATTATTGTTTATTACTACAGATACGAGAGAGTGCAGTGTGGTTTTAAGTTGCGATAAAAACGGAAACCTATCATAAGTCAAAATCCTCGCTTAATCATAAACCGTCCTAAATTGTGGTTATCACAGTTTAGGACGGTTTATATTTAAAAAACATTATTTTGCAAATTGTTTCACAGTTGTAAAATATCCTTATTTTGCCTTTACAAAAGGGCATACTTTTGGTATAATGCTATTTAAGAACATCCTGCGGCAAGTCTGCCGCTATATAAAAATAGAACGGAGCAAAAAACGATGAAAAAGTTAAAAGTTCTTGGTAAAATCCTTGCAGTTTGCCTTACTGCAGCTATTATGCTGACCGCCGCTTCCTGCGCTGACACCTCTTGGGCGCTCAAAGTGGGGGACAAAACTGTTCCCGCGGGTGTATATCTCGGCTATCTGACAGACGGATATCTCACCGCCTCATATTCTGTTACCGATGCTGAAACCGACCTTTTCAAGCAGAAAATCGGCGATGTAGATGCTGCCACATACATTAAAAATCAAGCTATGACATCTTCCAAGACCTATCTTGCGGTTGAAAAGCTTTTTGATGAGTATAAGCTTTCCTTTACCGAGGAAGAAATCAAAGAAAACGAGACCGAGGCAGAAAACTACTGGAAGACCTATTCTGCCTATTATGAGGACAACGGCTGCGGCAAAGAGTCTTTCAAAAAAATGGAACTGATGAACAAAAAATATCAGAAAGTATTTGCGCATTACTACGGTGAGAACGGAAAAGAGCCTATCGCTGAAAGCGAGCGCAAGGAGTATTTCTCTGAAAACTACGCAAAGCTTAAATATTTCACCGTTAGCTATTCCGCCCACTTTAAAGGTGTAAATACAGCTTCTGACGCTACCGACGCGCAAAAAACCGAGCTTAAGGGGCTTGTTGAGAGCTATATTTCCCGCTTAAACAAGGGCGAGAGCTTTGACAAAATCAGCCACGAAGAGGCTGACTACAGCGCCACCGAAGAACACGAGCACGACCATGAACACGAAGAAACTGAAGAGTCTGAGCCCACCTTTATCACCAAAGACACCTCTGAAGAGCCTTCTGCTTTCAACAAGGCTGTTTTTGCTGCTAAGGCAGGCGTTCCTACAATGACTGAAAACGGCGCTTCGGGTTACTATGTTTTTGTACGCTATGAAACCAACGCTGACAGCGAGGATTATACCGAGCGCGCAGAGAGCGTTCTTTCCTCAATGAAATCTGAAGATTTCACTAAAATCGTTGAAGAATACACAAAGAAAATGAAGTTTACCGAAAACAAGAGCGCTATAAAGCGCTTTAAACCCCAAAACATTAAACTCGCTTTAACAGTCTAAGCATTTATCCGAGAAGGAGATTTTCTTATGGGACTTTTAGATGCCCTGTTCGGCACATACAGTCAAAGAGAACTCAAGCGCATAAACCCCATTATGGAGAAGGTTTGCGCGCTCGAGGAAAAATATGCCGCTCTTTCCGACAGCGAGCTCGTTTCTATGACGGCAAGGCTCAAAGAGCGTCTTTCTGACGGCGAAACTACCGACGATATTCTGCCCGATGCCTTTGCCGTTTGCCGTGAGGCTGCCTGGCGCGTGCTGGGAATGAAGCACTATCCCGTTCAGATAATCGGCGGCATCGTTTTGCATCAGGGCCGAATCAGCGAAATGAAAACCGGTGAGGGTAAAACCCTTGTGGCTACCCTGCCCGCATATCTTAACGCCCTTACGGGTAACGGTGTGCACATCGTTACAGTCAACGACTATCTTGCAAGGCGTGACTCGGAGTGGATGGGCAAAATTTTCCGTTTTCTCGGTCTTTCTGTGGGTCTTATTGTGCACGGAATTACAAACGAGGAACGCCGCGCCGCCTATAATGCCGATATCACCTACGGAACTAACAACGAATTCGGCTTTGACTATCTTCGCGATAATATGGTCATTTACAAGGAAAACAAGGTTCAGCGCCCCTTTAACTACGCTATAGTTGACGAGGTTGACTCCATTCTCATAGACGAAGCGAGAACTCCTCTTATAATTTCGGGTCAGGGCGACAAGTCAACCGACCTTTATCAGACCGCCGATATATTTGCAAAGCGACTTAAGAAAACCCTTGTCAAGGAGCTTTCCGACACCGAATCGCACGATGAAATCGAGGGCGATTATATCGTTGACGAAAAGGCTAAAACCGCAACCCTTACCCCATCGGGCATATCCAAGGCTGAAAAATTCTTTAATGTTGAAAACCTTATGGATGCCGACAACCTTACACTGCTCCACCACATAAATCAGGCAATCCGTGCAAACGGTGTTATGAAAAATGAGGTCGACTATGTTGTTAAGGACGGCGAGGTCATAATCGTTGACGAGTTTACAGGCCGCTTAATGCTCGGCCGCCGTTACAACGAGGGTCTGCATCAGGCTATTGAGGCAAAAGAGGGGGTTACTGTTGAGCGCGAGTCCAAAACTCTTGCTAACATCACCTTCCAGAACTATTTCAGACTTTACAAAAAGCTTGCGGGTATGACAGGTACTGCGCTTACCGAGGAAAGCGAGTTTCGTGAGATATACAATCTTGATGTTATCGAAATTCCCACCAACAAGCCGCTTGCGAGAATTGACCATCCCGATGTTGTTTACAAAACAGAGGCTGCAAAATTTGCTGCTGTTATAGATCAGATTGTAGAGTGCCACAAGAAGGGTCAGCCCGTTCTTGTTGGTACAATTTCAATCGAAAAATCCGAATATCTCTCAAGCCTCTTGCGCCGCCGCGGCATAAAGCACGAAGTTCTGAATGCTAAATACCACGACAAGGAAGCTGAGATAGTAGCTCAGGCAGGTAAGCTCGGCGCAGTTACCATTGCTACCAATATGGCGGGACGAGGAACTGACATTGTGCTTGGCGGTAACGCCGAGTATCTTGCCAAGGCTGAAATGAGGCGTATGGGAATTGCCGAGGAGCTTATAGTTGAGGCAACCGGCTTTAACGAAACCGATGACGAAAATATTCTCTCGGCGCGCGAGACCTTCCGCAAACTTGAAGAGAAATACAAGGCAAGCATCCGCGAGGAGGCAGACCGCGTGCGCGAAGCGGGCGGACTGTTTATACTCGGAACCGAGCGGCACGAATCACGCCGAATTGACAATCAGCTTAGAGGACGAGCAGGCCGTCAGGGTGACCCCGGCGCCACCCGCTTTTACCTCTCGCTTGAGGACGACCTTATGCGTCTGTTCGGCGGTTCACGCATTGACTCGCTTATGAACACCCTTAAGATAGACGAAAGTATTCCCATCGAGACCCGCATACTTTCCAATGTTATTGAAAGCGCTCAGCGCCGAGTTGAGGGCAGAAACTTCTCTATCCGTAAAAACGTTCTTAACTTTGACGATGTTATGAACCGTCAGCGTGAAATTATTTACGGACAGAGAGCTCAAGTTCTTAACGGAGAGAATGTTCACGACAGCATTGTAAATATGATTCGCGGCTCCATTGAGAACAATGTTGATGTTTTCCTCTCCGACCCCGTTATTCACGACAACTGGAATTTAGACGGACTTCGAGATTCCTACAGAGGTTTCCTCACAAGTGACGATGATTTTGTTTTCACCCCCGAGGAGCTTGGAAATATTTCCAAAGAGGAAATCCTGGAGCAGCTTTGCGAGCGCGCAATGTCTATCTATGCGGCGCGCGAGGAGCAATACGGCAGTGAGCTTATGCGCGAGCTTGAGCGTGTTATTCTGCTTCGCACCGTTGATACCAAGTGGATGGACCACATCGACGCTATGGAAGAGCTGCAGCGCGGTATTCATCTGCGTTCCTATGGACAGCACGACCCTGTTGTGGAATACCGCAAAGAGGGCTTTGATATGTTCGACGAGATGGTTGCATCCATCCGCGAGGACACATCCCGCCTTGTTCTGACATTCCAGATAAAAACCGAAGAAGCGCTACAGCGCAAGCAGGTTGCAACACCTACAACCGCCTCACACGGCGGCTCTGACGGCACTGTTAAAAAGCGCCCTGTTCGCAAGGTGCAGAAAATCGGCAGAAACGACCCCTGCCCCTGCGGCAGCGGAAAGAAATACAAAAATTGCTGTCTTTTAAAGGACGAACAGAAATAAAAAACTAAACCCACCTCGAGGTGGGTTTTGTTTTATCTCTTTTTCCTTTTAAAAAGGCGCTGCCAGAAGCTTTTCTTTTCGGGGTTTGTGATTTCGATAATATTTCTGTAAACCGCATAATGGGTGCGGGTTAATTTTCTGTCAAGATGATAGCAGCCGAAATACCAATTTTGGTATTTAATTGTCAGCATAATTTCATCAAGCAGCTGTCCTAATCGGTTGGCTTCCTTTTTTTCGCCTGTGATAGCGGTTCTTATCTTATGGGGAGCATCATGAGTGACGATAAAATCGACTTGTTTTCTTTGATTTAGCTTGTCTCTTGCCGCTTCTAACTCCTCGCTCGAGGGAAGCTCACTCGGCCACCAGCTAACCCCCTCTTTTCGAAATTCAATATCATCACTCTGACCGCCGCCGAGGGCAAAGATGCTTTTTCCCTCAATCTCATAAATCTCGCCTCTCATAAGCTGCTTTAGGTTGCCGCCGAGGTCACGCACTTTTCCGCCGCAAAACTCTGTCTCGGGATATTTTGAAAGCTCGTCCTGATTTTCGTGAGTTCCGTCAAGAAAAAGAACGGTGTATTTACGGTTTCTTATAAACTCAAGATTTTGCTCCTGCTCATCTCCGCCCTGCCAGACAAAGCCGAAATCGCCTAAAATAATAAGCGTGTCCTCGGGTGAGAGCTTTTTTAGAGCACGCTCAGAAAAACGCTCGATATCACCGTGCATATCGCCGGTTACATAAATCACAAAAACCAGACCCTTTCAAAAAAATCGCCCACTTTTACACTTTTTTCTTTTTTCTCTTTATTTTGCGGACAAACTATGTTACAATGATTTTAATACATAATTATTATACACGCAAGGGAGGGATTTGTCTATGAAAAAAATCATATCAAGTCTGATTTTAGTTGTCTTTTTATCATTAGCTGTATTTTCTGTTCCCTCTTCTGCAGCGTATTCCCCCGGCTTTGACCTCACCGCAAAGGGAGTATATCTTGTAAATCTCGACACCGACACCGTTATCTACGAAAAAAACAAAGACGATCGGTTATATCCCGCATCTCTTACCAAAATTATGACCTCGCTGCTATTAGTTGAAATGGTGCCCGACCTTGATAACACCGTTATCACCGCTAAGGCTTCTATTCTCGGCTCTTTCTCAACTATGAATGTTTCGCTTGCGGGTATTCTTGCGGGAGAAGAGCTTACTGCCCGAGAGCTTCTTTACTGTATGCTGCTTCAATCGGGAAACGAGGCAGCCGCCATTGTTGCAGATTACTTAGGTGACCAGAGCATTAATAATTTTATTGATATGATGAACGAGCGCGCGAGAGAGCTTGGCGCGGTTAACACAAATTTTGTAAACCCTCACGGACTTCACGACGACAATCACTACACCACCGCTTATGACATTTATCTTATTGCAAAAGAGGCGCTGAAACACGACGAGATAATTGAAATTGCCTCAACCTACAGCTATCAGCTTAGAAAAACCAACAAGAGAGAGCCTGAATGGCTTGTCAGCACCAATAAAATGATGCAAAAAGGCTCTCAATACTATCGCTCATATATCAAGGGACTTAAAACAGGCACAACCACACCTGCAGGCAAATGTTTCGCGGCATATGCAGAGAGAAACGGATATCATTATCTCTCGATTATGCTTGGCGCCGCCTACAAGGACGAGGGCGGCAACATTCTCAGCGAAAATTATGCCTTTTCCGAAACCGCAAAGCTCCTTGACTGGGCATTTGAGAAATTTTCTCTCAAAACTCTGCTTCCCTCTGACCAGAGCTGCGCGCAGATACCGCTGCGGCTTTCATCTGAGCGAGATTCCCTGCTACTTTATCCCGACAAGAAAATAGTAGCTCTTATCCCTGACGAAATTGACCCCTCAAGCGTTCAGGTTATACCGCACACCAACACTTATGCCCAAGCTCCCATTAAAAAGGGAGATGTGGTGGGCTATGTTGAGGTAAAGCTTGCAGACGAGGTTGTCGGAATAGCTGACCTTGTTTCGGGCGAGGATATTGCGCGAAACGAGTTTCTCTATATCGGGCATCTTATTAAGACTATTTTTACATCAATATGGATTAAGCTTGCAGTTGTTCTGCTTATTCTCTTTGCGCTCATCTATGTTCTGCTTATAATAAGGCAGGAGGTAAATGCGCAGAGATATCGCAGCATTATTAAAAAGCGCAGATTTTAAATGACAAGCCCTAAGAGCATCATTTCATAAAGTCTTGCAAAAATGGGCGACAGCTCACTTATCGGCAGAGGATTTTTTCCTCTGCCGATTTCTATTGTAAAGCCGGGGCAGTTAAATTCATTTATAAACCAGTCCTTAAACCCACCGTGGCTTGCAAGGCCGCCCTGAGTCTGCAAAGTGTAGCCGCTCGAATTTGCAAGCATCTGTGCCATCTGCTCTGAGCCCGCGGGGATTTTTTCACCATAGCGGTAAAAAATTTCTTCACCCTGAGAGTGAAAGGCATAAACGCGGCTTACAGAAAAGCTTCGGCAGAGCGAAACAAGAGCGCGTGTTTCAGGCTCGCTGTTCGGCTTATACCCGCCAAATCTCCTCATCGCTGGGCCGTTTATTCCCGCCTTTTGCTCCATTTTTCGCAAAATTGCGTGGCCTGCATTAAAATTATGGTTTATATCTACGCCTCGGATATTGGCATTCCACATTCTATAGTCGCCGCCGCTTATTCTGTCTGTAAATTTGCGGTAACTGCCCGCTGAGGCACCGCCAGATAGCAGCAGCTCTACCCCGTCGGGATTTGCGCAGGGAACTATGATAACTCCCCTTTTAGAGACTGCGCTTTTAAGCTCTCGGCTATCCGAGAGAGCGCGGCAAAGCTCATCGGCAAATCTTATCATAAGGCTCTCTGTGAGCCATTCAAGCGGATGAAAGGCTGCTGCATAGACAACGGGGGAGCTCATATTGCCAAGGAAAAGGGCATATATTTTTCGCCCCTGCACCGAATTTCCTATCGAGCCGAGTTTTAAAAACGGATATGTCTTTTTTTGATGCAAAAGCTTTTTTGTAAGCTCGCCGTAAAAGGGCGGCGTGGTATAAAAAGAGTCTTTCATTCTCTTCTCCTTTTTTCATTTTGCTATCGGCACAAGCGAGAGGTACAAAAACAAAACCGCATCCACGATTTCATCAGAGCGGCTGGGCGAAAGGATATCTATTCGCTGCATAACAAGCTCCTTTATTTTGCTTTTTTCGGGTTGCCTTTTTGTCTGCGTAAACAGCGGCTTTAGTATCTCAAGCTCTCTTTTGGCGGCGTCAAGGCTTTCGTCTGGCACATTGCCGACAAGGCTTCTTGAAAGCGCAATTATACATCTTGCGGAAATTAGCGCCCTCTCCCGCTCCGCAGCCGAAGCAGCGGGGGCTTCAAAAAGCTCTTCGTAAAGCGCAAGCTGCTGCTCATAATTTTTATAAAGCGGCGGTTTTTCATTCTGAAGACTTTCAGAAAGCTTTAAAAACATATTTTGTAAAAGCCGTGTTTGTGTCATTTTATCCCCGTCTTTCCTTTTTTCTCCGTTTATATTAACTATATGCAGAGCGGTGAAAAAGTAGAATTGCGTCATATGACAATTATTTGTCAAAATACCGCGAAAAACAATATCTTTCCACTTGAAATACCGAGCGTTATAAGTTATAATTAAATGTATGAAAAAACCGAAAAAAGGTGATATAAAATGAAAAAAATACTTGCGCTTATTATGTCTGTTGTCTGCATTTTGGCTTTTGCAGGCTGCGCGGGAAATCCCAATGGCTCTTCCTCTCTTATGCCAGAGACCGAAAGCACAGACGGCTCGGGCAGCAACGAGGAGCAAAAATTTGCTAAAGACCCTCTTACCGGAGAATATACTCTTGATTTATCTGCAAAGGACAAGCGCCCTGTTGCAATTATGATAAACAACATAAAAATCTCTCTGCCTCAGCGCGGAATTTCAGAGGCGAGCATCATTTATGAGGCTCTCGCAGAGGGCGGAATTACAAGACTTATGGCTGTTTTCCCCGATGTCAATAAAATTCCTGATGTCGGCTCTGTTCGCTCGGCACGCCACTATTATC
>JAXJQH010000004.1:0-6069 GCA_036311245.1 Oscillospiraceae bacterium
ATATTATAGCACTCATTTAAATACATTTCAAGTATTTATTTGAATACTTTGTTATAATTTACTTAATAAAATAAGGAGCTTGTAAAATTATGAAGTATTACTATGAAATTTTAAGAGATTTAAGAGAAGATAGTGATAAAACGCAAGCGGATATAGCGGAAGTTTTAGAAATTACCAGACCGCAGTATCAATTATATGAGAGTGGGAAAAGGCAATTTAAGCTCCACCATATTTATAAGCTGTGTGTATATTATGGGGTATCGGCAGATTATGTTCTTGGTTTGCCTAAAGGTTTAAATTATCCAAATAGATAATATAAAATTGTGTAGGGGAGGGGCTTGTTCCTCCCCTACAGTATAATATAAAATTTCAATCGTAGGGGCAACCGACTAATTGCCCGTAATTTTAATATAAAAGATTTTTTTCTAAAAAAATTTAAAAAAGGCTTGATTTTATATCTCAAATGTAGTAAGATATCAATACTGGCTTTTGGACGATTAGCTCAGCTGGTAGAGCATTCGCTTGACGTGCGAAGGGTCAGCGGTTCGAGCCCGTTATCGTCCACCAAAAATCGGCATCCCTAAGGGATGCCGATTTTTTAACTTTGCTATAAAGGAGGCGGGAAAAGTGCGGCAAAGGATATTTAAAATTTTAAAGGCGGCTCTTTCGGGCGCGGCGGCAGGAGTGCTGACGGCTGTTTTGGTATGCCTTTACAAATTTTTTGCCCATCACATCATCTACGCCTCTGAAAAGGGATACAGTCTTATAAGAGAAAATCTGTGGCTTGTTCTGCCTGCGGTAGTGTTGCTTTTTGCAGTCGCTTTGCTGCTTTCAAAAATTTATTCCCGCTATAAAAACCTTATAGGCGGCGGAATTCCAAATGCCGTTGCGGCGGCAAGAGGGCAGCTTTCGCTTTATTGTATTCGCGATAGCCTTGGGATTTTTATGCTTTCGCTTTTGTCATTTCTATTAGGCGTTCCTCTGGGAAATGAGGGGCCCTCTGTTCAGATGGGAGCCGCATCGGCGGACGGCGTTGCTCGGATTTTTTCAAGGGACAAGGGATTTCGGGAGCAGACGGTTGCGGCGGGCGCTTGTGCAGGCTTTGCCGCAGCAACGGGCGCACCGCTCTCAGGTGTTGCCTTTTGTTTTGATGAAATCGAGCGTAAGCCGCGCCCCGCTCTTCTCTTTTCCTGTGTCTGGGCGGTGGCGGCATGCTATATTACATCGCGCCTCATTTGCCCTGTTTTCAAAGTTGAGCTTTCGCTTTTTGCCCGCCCGAGCCTGCCTGCATTTTCTTTAAAGGGACTGCTCGTTTCAGCTATTGTCGGGGTTATATTCTCGGTGTTTTCTGTGGTGTTTTTAAAGCTCTATAAATTTTTAAGCTTTTTATATAACAAGGCGTTGGGCAGATTGCCCTTGCAGCTAAAAATATTCATTGTGCTGGCTATAGTTTTTGCGTTCGGACTTTATTCGTTCTCTTTTATTTCAAGCGGTCACGAGCTTTCGGTTTCGCTCTTTAGTAAAAGCGCGCCCGTTTTTGCTCTGGCGCTTCTGCTCGCGGCGCGCTCGTGCCTATCCCTTTCAGCTAACATAAACGGAATAAGCGGCGGAACATTTATCCCCATTATCGCCGTCGGCGCAGCACTTGCTGCGATTTTAGGAAGGGCGGCGAGCGGTGTGCTGGGTTCGCAGTTTTATCCGCTTGTTTTAGCGCTCGGAATAGTCTGTTGTATCGCAGGAATGATGAAAATGCCGCTCGTTTCTGTCCTGTTTGGGTTTGAGGTGCTTTTCAGTGCCGAGCAAATTCTATATGTAGTGATAGCGGCAGCGGCGGCATATGCGCTGCCTGCGCTTTTAAAGGTAAACTCCATAAATGAGGAAGTGCTGGAAAAAAAGCTTGCAAAAGGCTCGAAATAAAGCTATCCCGAAGGCGGGCACGCCTTCGGGATTTTTTATGCCTTACTTATCGCAGCAGCCGTCGCAGCATTTGATAAAGCCGTTGCCCTCAATGGTCTTGACATTGAACTCAACGGGAATTCTAATCTTAACGCTTTGGGTAACGATTATGCTCAGGTTAGAGCCGCAGGGCTCACATTCGCACTGGACAAACGGGTCACCGCAGCACTCGGTTTCTATGCGTCCGAGCTTGACATCGGGACAAATCTCAACGGGAACACTGATATCAACAAACTGAACAGCGTCATTGTCGCACTTATCGCATTTGTCGTGCTTATCATCTTTGTCGTACTTGTCACATTTGTCGTGGGCATAGACATCCTGATAAGGGGCGGTTTCATAAGGATTTACATTCATGGCTAAATCTCCTTTTGTAAAATTTGGGGCGGCTGCCCCATATTTTCAGCGTCATTATCATCATATGGCAAGGCGGTGGAATGTGTTACCACATTAAGCTTATAAAAACCGTTAATGATTTCACATAAATTGCTATTTTTCGTGTTTTTCCTCTTTACAAAACGCGCTGAAAAATATATAATAATTTTGTATGTGAATTTCGTACAGATAAACCGAAAGGAGTTTCAAAATATGAACTATTCATTGGAAGTTCAGCACATGTGTCCTCTCTCTAAGGGCCCCAAGCACGGTCCCGCCCCTATTCCCGAAGAGGGCAGATGGGTTCAGGCAAAGGAAATTTCGGACATTTCGGCTTACACTCACGGTGTTGGCTGGTGTGCTCCCCAGCAGGGCGCTTGCAAGCTCTCGCTGAATGTTAAAAACGGTATTATTGAGGAAGCGCTGGTTGAAACCATCGGCTGCTCGGGTATGACCCACTCTGCAGCTATGGCAGCAGAAATTCTGCCCGGCAAAACCCTCTTAGAGGCACTTAACAGTGACCTTGTTTGCGATGCTATCAACACCGCTATGCGCGAGCTGTTTCTGCAGATAGTTTACGGCCGCAGCCAGTCCGCATTTTCTGAGGATGGCCTTGTTATCGGCGCAGGTATGGAGGATCTTGGCAAGGGCGAGCGCTCCATGGTCGGTACTATGTATGGTACTAAGGCAAAGGGTGTTCGTTATTTAGAGATGACCGAGGCTACTGCACAAGAATGGCTATCGACGAAAATGACGAGGTTATCGGTTATGAATTCGTATCGCTCGGAAAAATGACCGACTTTATCAAGAAGGGCATGGAGCCTAACGAGGCTTGGGAGAAATCCAAGGGTACTTATGGTAGATTTGATGAGGCGGTCAAATACATTGACCCCCGTAAGGAATAATGGAGGTGCGCTGAAATGAGTTTATTTGAAGGTTACGAAAGAAGAGTAGACAAAATCAACGCAGTTCTTAAAGAGTATGGCATTTCCTCTATTGAGGAGTGCAAGGAGATTACTCTCGCAAAGGGAATTGACTGCGATAAAATCATTCGCTCCACCCAGCCTATCTGCTTTGAAAATGCTGTCTGGGCATACACCGTAGGCTCTGCAATCGCTATCAAAATGGGCTGCACCAAGGCTGCTGATGCCGCTGCCGCTATCGGCATCGGTCTTCAGGCATTCTGCATTAACGGCTCTGTTGCTGAAAACCGCAAGGTTGGCCTTGGTCACGGAAACCTCGGCAAAATGCTCCTTTCTGAGGAAACAGAGTGCTTCTGCTTCCTTGCAGGTCACGAGTCCTTCGCTGCTGCTGAGGGCGCTATCAAAATCGCTCTCAATGCAAACAAGGTTCGTAAAAATCCCCTCAGAGTTATCTTAAACGGTCTTGGAAAGGATGCCGCTTACATCATTTCCAGAATTAACGGCTTTACCTTTGTTGAGACCGAGTTCGACCCCTACACAGAGGAAGTTAAGGTTCTCGAGGAGAAAGCATTCTCCAAGGGCCCCCGCGCTGATGTTAAGTGCTACGGCGCTGACAGCGTTCCCGAGGGCGTTGCAATTATGAAACTTGAGAATGTCGGCGTTTCCATCACCGGTAACTCCACCAACCCCACAAGATTCCAGCACCCCGTTGCAGGCACTTACAAAAAGTGGTGTGTTGAGAACGGTGTTAACTACTTCTCTGTTGCATCGGGCGGCGGTACAGGCAGAACTCTGCACCCCGACAATATGGCAGCAGGCCCCGCTTCCTATGGTATGACCGATACTATGGGCAGAATGCACGGCGATGCTCAGTTTGCAGGTTCCTCTTCTGTTCCTGCTCACGTTGAAATGATGGGTCTTATCGGCGCTGGTAACAACCCCATGGTCGGTATGACAGTTGCTTGTGCAGTTGCTATCGAAGAGGCAATGAAATAAGTAATTAAAAATATTTATAACGCCTCTGTTTTCAGAGGCGTTATATTGTTTAGGGGTAGCTTATGAATCGGCAGCAGATAGAGAAACTTTATAGTTTGCATAATAATCTTTTAACGGCTTTTGATTTAAATGACTTAGAGGACTGTGCAGATACCCTTAAAGATATTTTGGAGAATGTGCGAGGGGATGTCAAAGAGAACGGCGAGGTCATAGATCATTTAGAAAAAGCGGATGCCGCTATTTTCGATGTGCTTTGTGCTTTTGAAGAATACGAAATCAGCGGTTTTTTTGCTGCGGTGGTTGGAAACAACAGCGAGCTTCGCGCGATTTTTAAGGAAAATGTGCAGTATGCGTGCAGTCAAATTGCAGAAATTCTGCGCCGCAATATGCAGTAAAAAATTAAAAGGACTTGGAAACTTCCAAGTCCTTTTTACTTTCTATATTCGATTATATCTTTGATTTCGCAATTCAGAGCATTGCATATACGCTCAAGAACATAGCTGTCATATCTCTTTACGGTGTTTTTATAATATTTGTCAATTACTTGATATTGAATTCCTGTTCTTTTTGAAAGCTCGTATCTCGTAATGTTGGCAATTTTAAGCGCCTTATCAATAGTTAATTTAATCATAAAGTCATTTTACACCTCTAAATATATTTTATTAGCATTTAAGCGGCGTATAGTCTTGTTGACAATTCCACATTCCTCTCTTAGTTTATAGGTTGAAAATTCCTTTTCTTTCATTGTATGCCATAATTTGTTAAACACTATCATAAAAATAAATCCTATTAGAAATGTTTGAATGATAAGTTTTTACCGGCGCGAGGGGTCGTTTGTGAGTCCTAAAATATAGTCGGTAGAGGTTTTATAATATTTTGCCAAAATAACAACAAATCTTGTGGGAATCTCTCTTTTGCCCGTTTCATAGGTGCTATAAACCCTTTGGTCAATTCCCAGCAGATTTGCAACCTCTTTTTGAACTAAATCTTTATCTTCCCTAAGATCACGAAGCCTCGGATAATACATAATAATCACCTCTGGCTTTATTCATTTATATACTCTAATATATCTTCAACGCCGCAATTTAAACAGCGGCATAGTTTATCTATAGTTTTTGTTTCAATATTTTCGTTTGCCTTTAATCGCCGTATGGTTTTGCTATCGATTCCACACTCTTCTCTTAGTTTATAGGTTGAAAATCCCTTTTGCTTCATTGTATCCCATAATTTGTTAAACACTATCATAGATTTATCCCCCTTGACAAATATTATTATGGGGATTATAATCCTAAATATTAAGGGGATATAATCCCCATAAAATAAAAAGTATTTTTTCTATAATATTGCTATTATATGAGAAAAAGCAAAGAAGGGGAAAACAATATGAATGAATACGAAAAACCATATAAGATTTTGTTTAATGCTATTACAGATGCTCTAAGGCAAGAAGATATTAAAAGAATAAAAGGAATTCTGATTTTGGCTCAGCTTGAAGCGGAGGAGGAATTTATAAGCTTTGAGGAAGATAGGGAATAGAAAAAAGGACTTGGAAATTTTTCCAAGTCCTTTTTTGAAAATTATTTGATATAAAAGCAATCCTCATTCCATTTCTGCGGATTTGTGTCGATGTAGTTCCATATTTTCAGATAATCGTTTTTATCGCGAATAATGTGGTCGTGGTAAGAGCGCTGAAAAATTGATTTTTCTATTTCTTTTGTAACTAAAGATTTAAGTGATTTAATTATTTGTGGAATTGATTTTGTAGGGGACGATGCCCACATCGTCCCGCTGTCGATTTTTATTATCAGATGTATATGAT
>JAXJQH010000005.1:0-4593 GCA_036311245.1 Oscillospiraceae bacterium
AAAGGGCGGATACCAAAAGTATCCGCCCTTTGTTTACTTATGAAAAAATATGTGGTATACTATAAAAAAAGAAGTGAGGTGAGAGTAGGATGGATAAATTTGTTTTGCACAGCAAATTTAAGCCGATGGGCGACCAGCCAGAGGCGATAGATAAGCTTGTAGAAGGCATTAACCGAGGCGACAAGGCGCAAACCCTGCTCGGGGTGACAGGTTCCGGAAAAACCTTTACTATGGCTAACATCATAGAAAAAGTCAACCGTCCGACCCTCGTTCTCGCTCATAACAAAACCCTCGCCGCACAACTTTGTTCGGAGTTCCGCGAGTTTTTCCCCGAAAATGCGGTGGAGTATTTTGTATCCTACTATGACTATTATCAGCCTGAGGCTTATATTCCGGGTACCGACACATATATCGAAAAGGACAGCTCGATAAACGATGAGATTGAGCGGCTTCGCCACAGTGCAACGGCGGCGCTTTCGGAGCGGCGCGATGTTATCATCGTTGCCAGCGTTTCCTGCATTTACACCTTGGGTGACCCCAAGGACTATCAGAATATGGTGCTCTCCCTGCGTGTCGGTATGCAAAAGGAGCGCGATAATTTACTTTACGAGCTTACAAATCTTCAGTATGAGCGCAATGACATTGCCCCTACAAGAAACCAATTTAGGGTGCGCGGAGATGTTGTTGAGATTTTCCCTGCCTATTCGCAGGAAAAGGCGATAAGGGTGGAATTCTTCGGCGACGAGATAGATAGAATCACCGAGATAAATGCTCTGACGGGGGAATTACTCGGGGTTGTAACGCACGCGCCAATTTATCCCGCATCGCACTATATTGTGCCGCGCGACAAGCTCCTTAAAGCCATCGGCGAAATAAAAGAGGAGCTGACTGAGAGAATTGCGTATTTTAAATCTCAGGACAAGCTTATTGAAGCGCAGAGGATAGAGCAGCGCACAAATTATGATATTGAAATGCTCGGAGAAATCGGCTTTTGCAGCGGAATTGAAAACTACTCGCGAATGATGTCGGACAGAAAGCCCGGGCAGCGCCCTTATTGCCTTCTTGACTATTTCCCCGATGACTTTTTGCTGTTTGTTGACGAGTCGCACGTTATGCTGCCGCAGCTTAGGGCCATGCACGCGGGTGACAGAGCTCGCAAGCAAAGTCTTGTTGACTACGGTTTTCGTCTGCCGTCGGCTTTTGATAACCGTCCGCTTAATTTTGCTGAGTTCGAAGGTCTTGTAAATCAGGCGATCTATGTTTCGGCAACGCCTGCCGATTACGAAAAAGAGAAAAGCACCCAGATAGCCGAGCAGGTCATTCGCCCGACGGGACTGCTTGACCCCGTAATTGAGGTGCGGCCTGTCGAGGGTCAGATAGATGACCTTATTTCAGAGATAAACTTGCGCACACAAAAGGGCGAGAGGGTGCTTGTTACCACACTTACCAAAAAAATGGCGGAACATTTAAGCTCCTTTTTAACCGATGTCGGCATAAAGGTGCGCTATATGCACCACGATATTGACACCATTGAGCGAATGGAGCTTATCCGCTCACTTCGCTTAGGCGAGTTTGATGTGCTTATCGGAATAAACCTTTTAAGGGAGGGTCTTGACCTGCCCGAGGTTTCGCTGATTGCCATTTTAGATGCCGATGCGCAGGGCTTTTTGCGCAGTGAAACCTCGCTAATTCAGATTATCGGCAGAGCCGCGCGAAATGCAGATGGTAAGGTCATAATGTATGCTGATGAGGTCACCCCCGCTATGCAGAGCGCAATACTCGAGACCGAGAGGCGCCGTGAGATACAAGAGAAGTATAATAAAGAACACGGCATAGTCCCCAAAACCATTGTCAAGGATGTTCGCGAAATTCTCGAAATCAGCCGAAAGGACAAGGGCGAGGGCGACGGAAAACAGATGTCGCGCATAGAGCGCGAGCAGCTCATACGGCGCCTTACCGCCGAGATGCGAAAGGCGGCAGAGCTTCTTGAATTCGAGCAGGCGGCATACCTGCGCGATAGAATAGCTCGTCTGCGCGGTGGAAAATAGATAATAAAAAAGGCTCGCCACACGGCGAGCTTTCTTGCAATTTTTTTAGTTGTGGGTTTACTTTTGGTTTGTTATGTGGTAAAATAATATCATACCACACTACAATTTTATATTCGATAAATATTTATATCCGTAAGGGGAAACAATACCTTGGTAAAAGGTGTTTCTCTTTATTCCCTTGCGGATATTTATCGGCGTAGTGTGGTAGCGAAACCGAGGGAAACACTTTTTCGGCACATCCTTCGGGGTGTGCTTTTTTTATTGTGAGGTAAAATAGATATGTGGAAAAGGCAAATAATTGATGTAACAGGCACTCCATTAACACCAAGTCCACAAGGCGAAAAGTGTTTGGGAAATGGGATGCATCCAAAATATGAATGTTGTTGTGATAATTGCGACTATTATTTGTATTGTTTTCCACAATATGATTGGAGATTAAAGCAAAACAAGAAATTTGAGGATAGTTCTGTAATTGATAAAAAGCAATAAAAAAGCTCGCCGAGAGGCGAGCCTTTTTTATTTTTGTGTCAAGTGAGTGTCGAGTCTGCCTAAAATAAGGGCGAGGGTTTTGATGCCGTCAAGGTAAGCCGAAACAGAGAGAGCCTCATCGCTCTGATGAGCGCCGCCGTGACCTGCGGGAAGAGCCAATTCCTTTTCACTCCAAGGGGCGCTGTGGGAAATTGCAAATGCGTTTTTAAGGCGGCGGGCATAGGTGCCGCCGTAGGTCTTATAGGGCATAGCGTCGGGGGCGTTTGCGACCTCGCGGCAGGAGCTTAGGATTATTTCCATTTCCTTGCCATTTTCGTCTAAAAGAAATCCCTCGTCGTTTGTTTCTATCTCGCAGTCAAAGCCGAGAGAGGAGAGGGCGGAGGTTAGATTTTGTTCGAGCTTTTTGGGGTTCGACTCATTTCCGTATCGAATATCGAGGGTGAACATAAGCTTTTTGTCATCCTCTACTTTTACAATGCCGTTAGCGCAGGTGAGTTTGCCGAAAGCTCCCTCGCTTGCGATATTTAAGTTTTCGCCGTAGTAATTGCCGATTGCCTTTTTAAGATTTGATAGAATTTCCTTGTCGCTCTCGCAGATAGAAAGGGCGCAGAGCTTTTCTGCGGCAAGTGCCGCTGCATTAACCGAGCCTTCGGGGTGCGCTGCGTGAGAGGTAAGTCCCTCGGCGGTAAAGGAGATGCCGCCGGCTGCCTTAACCTCAACCTTATCAAGAATAACATTAAAAGCCTTGCCGCCCTCGAATTTCAGTATATCGCAGAGCGGTTTTTTGCTGCGACAGCAGACATGCAGAATTCCCTTTTCGCCGACGCTGACGGGGAAATCACTATCGGGAGTTATCGAAACGGCGGGCATACGCTCGTTTTCTACAAAGCTTACAATATCCTGCATACCCGTTTCCTCGCTGCCGCCGATATAAATTGTAATGCGGCTTTTAAGGTTTACGCCCGCTGCCTTTAAGGCCTTTAAGGCGTAAAGCGCCTCGATAACGGCGGCTTTGTTATCACTCACTCCGCGGCCGTAAAGTATGCCGTTTTCCTCGATAGGCTCAAAGGGGGCGGTTTTTATCCAGTCATCATTTACGGGGACAACATCGGCGTGACCGAAAATGCCAATTCCGTCCCCCTCGCCGTCTAAAACAGAGAGGGCGTAGCCGCGATTATGATGTACCGTCATAGGAATACCGTTTTTGTTATAAAGCTCGGCGGCGGCAGAAAGAGCTGCGTCAACCTCTTTTCCAAAGGGAAGAGAGTCCTTCCCCGCCTGAGAAATCGAGGGGATACGGACAAGGGTTTTAAGCTCCTCTATAATTTCGTTTTTGTTATTGTCTATAAAATCGGTTGCTTTTTGAAACCATTTTTCCATTTTAAAAACCTCTGAAATTCATATTTCGCTCTTGCTCTTGCCGCTACTGCGGCGTAGCGAGATAAAATTCTCTAAAATTATAACCGCCGCAACGGCATCGACATTTTTTTTGCGTTTTCGCCCTCTGACATCTGCTATATTAAGATAGGTGTGAGCGAGCATAGTGGTGGCTCTCTCGTCGCAAAGGCGCACGGCAATGTCATCACCGAGAGCCTGTGACAGACTTTCTGCAAAATCGCGGCAGGCTTTTGCTCTGTCGCCTTCGCTACCGTCCATATTCTTAGGAAGACCTACCACAACAAGCGAGGCTGAAAGCTCGAGTGCCTTTTCTTTGACCTTTTCTATGCGGCGCTCTCTGTTATATTCCTCAATAACGCAAACGGGGGATGCAAGCAGCTCATCCTTATCGCAAACGGCAATACCTGTTCTTGCGTCACCCACATCGACCGACATAATTATCATAGATAATCTCCTTAAATTTAATAAAAAGATTATACATTATTTTATTGTGATTATCAAGTGTCCGCGCGGACAAAATAAAAAAGGAGGAAGCTATATGAAAAAGAAGGAAATTTTAAAAGAACGCAGAGAGCTTAAAAGCCTTGCGGGAAAAAGCGAGTATCTGTTTTTTACATCTGTACTTCTGTCAGCGGCGGCTCTGTGCGCCATTGCAGTT
>JAXJQH010000006.1:0-1791 GCA_036311245.1 Oscillospiraceae bacterium
CACTAAAGAGTATTTCAGCAAAACCTTTGAGGGACTTTATGAGGTTTCAAATCTTACTGGCAATATCTCAGAGATGAACGGCGAAACCTATCTCCATTTGCACATCACCATCGGAGATGTCAAGGAAAACAAGGTCTATGCAGGCCACCTAAACCGCGCCGTTGTCGGCGCAACCGCTGAAATCGTGATTTCCGTAATCGACGGCGAACTCGACCGCCAAAAAGACGAAAATATCGGACTTAATGTTTTTAAATTTTAAATTTCCGCCCCTTTTTAAAAAAGGGGCTTTTTTTATTTACAAAGTAAAATATACTCTTAAATTTTCGATAGTAGTTCTCCGATTATTGAGTTTGAAACAAGAAATCCCTTTGGGGTAATAGAGATGCGGTTTTGAGTTTTTTGCATAAGCCCTGCTTTCACGAATTTTTCGACAGTTTTGTGACATTCAGGGGAAAATGATAGACAATAGCGCTTTTCAAAGCCCTCGATATCAATTCCCTTTGAGAGTCTGAGAGCCAGCATAAGAGCTTCTTCGGCGCTGCCTCCCGCTCCGTCTGAAACGGTTTTGAGTGGATTTTTTATAAAATCTTCTATACTGCGCTCGTAGTAATAGCGCTCGCCCTTATAAAAGCCATGCGCCGCTGCGCCAAGCCCCAAATATTCCTCACAAAGCCAATACTTTGTATTGTGGTGTGAAATCAAACCGTTCTTTGCAAAATTTGAAATTTCATACTGCTTATATCCGCGCTTTTCAAGCTCGGCACAGGCAAATTCATAAAGCTCGGCACTCTCGTCCTCATCAGGCAGATTTAAAAGCGCCTGCTTTTTGTAAAACGGCGTGTTTGGCTCTATCTTTAAAAGATATGCTGAAATGTGGATTGCGCCCGCATTTTTGCAAAAATCAATAGAGGACAAAAGGCTTTCTTTTGTCTGCCCCTCGATTCCGAGCATAAGGTCGAGCGAAATGTTAGAGATTCCCGCTACACGAGACTTCTCTATGCAAGTAAGAACCTGCCTTGGGGTGTGAGTTCTGTCTAAAGAGCTAAGCTCATTACGGTTTGCCGATTGCAGCCCTAAAGACAGACGATTTACCCCCGCTCTGCTAAAAGCAGAAATATCCTGAGTGCAAAAAGTTTCGGGATTTGCCTCCATTGTGATTTCGGCATTGCCGCTTAAATTAAATGCAGAGTTAATTGCAGTAATTATTTTTTCTATTCGCGCACTGCCGAGTAAATTAGGAGTTCCGCCGCCAAAATAAACTGTATCTGCGGCAAGGTTTTGTCCTTTACAGGCTGAAATAGCGGTCAGCAGGGCAGAAGTATAACGCTCGGCGACATCATCAATATACGGAACTGAATAAAAATCGCAATAGGGACATTTTTTTGCGCAAAACGGAATGTGAATATATATACCAAGCGCCATAAAATTCCCCCCTAAAAAATTTCTTTTATTTTATCACAATTTTTTGTTTTTTTCAACACATAGCATAAACTGCCTACCTTTTCAAAAAATAAGTAAAAAGGAGCGGGTAGAAATGCTTGTATGTGAAAAAATATGCAAAAGCTACTATTTAGGCGATACGCGGGTAGATGCGCTTAAGAATATTAATCTTGAAATAAGAAAAGGCGAGTTTGTTGCTATTATAGGGCAGTCCGGCTCGGGAAAATCCACCCTTATGAACATTTTAGGCTGTCTTGACAGACAAAGCCAAGGAGAGTTTTATATCGGCGGCAAAAATGTGGGAAAACTTTCCTCGCAAGCTTTAAGTCAGGTGCGGGCAAGAGAAATAGG
>JAXJQH010000007.1:0-37135 GCA_036311245.1 Oscillospiraceae bacterium
CTTTATATCAATGCCGTTTTTCCGTATAAGTGCATTCATTCCCGAAAAGTCGGTGTTATACCCGTAAAGCTTGCCATCACGATTAACAATAGTGTTGACCGCTCCGATTTTTTTTGCAGTTTCACTTATTTCATAAAGGTGAGGAATAACATCAAGCTTATACGGAATGGTTACATTTATTGCGCGAAAATCGCGCTTTATCATAAACTCTTGGAGCTTATCCTTTTTAACTTCGCAAAGCTCATATTCGTAATCAAAAAGTCTGTTATGAATATCCTTTGAAAAGCTATGACCTAATTTTTCACCGATACAACCGTAAATCATTTTTCACCCAACCAATCTGTTCCATAGCGGCCTGCTAAAAGGTCGGAGAGCACTATGGCGGTCATAGCATCAGCAACTATTCTTGCTCTGTGAACTATACAGGGGTCGTGTCTGCCTCCTGCTGAAAGAGTGGTGTTCTCTTTTTTAGCAAAGTCGATGGTATTCTGCTCCTTTGAAATGGTCGGAGTGGGCCTCAGGGCGCATCTATATACAAGGGGCATACCGTTAGTAATTCCGCCGTTTATGCCGCCGCTGTTGTTGGTGGCGGTTTTAACGGTTTTGTTTTCAATATAAAACGGGTCATTTGCCTCTGAGCCTTTCATCTGGGAGATGGCAAAGCCTGCGCCAAACTCTACTCCCTTGACACCGGGAATTGAGAAAAGCGCGTGGGAAATAAGACTCTCAACACTATCGAAAAACGGCTCGCCAAGGCCTGCGGGAAGACCTATTACAGCAGTTTCTAAAACACCGCCTACACTGTCGCCCTCTGCCTTTGCTTCCTTTATTTTTTCCTGCATACTAATGGCTGCATTTTCATCTAAAACTGCAAACTGCACCTTTGAAAGAGCCCTTATATCGTCTTCAAGGACATTAAAATCGCGATCGCAAACGCCTGCGCATTTTTTAATATGTGTACCTATGAAAATGCCTTTTTTAGAGAGCGCAGACATTAAAATTGCGCCCGCAGCGCAAACTGCGGCAGTTATTCTTCCGCTGAAATGTCCACCGCCGCGTGGGTCCTGAAAGCCATGATACTTGCACTCTGCCGCATAATCTGCGTGCGAGGGGCGGGCAATAGATTTCATCTGCCCGTAATCCTTAGAACGTGTATCAGAATTTGGAATGGTGATACATATTGGAGTTCCTGTGGTTTTACCCTCAAAAACTCCGCTTAAAATGGAAAACTCATCCATTTCCTGCCTTGCAGTTGAAATGGCTCCTACAGGGCGGCGCAGAGAAAGAACGGCGCGGATATAATCCTCGTCTACCTCTATTCCGGGGGCAATACCGTCAATGAGCGCTCCGATAGCGCTGCCGTGGCTCTCGCCGAAAATGCTCACCGAAATATTATTTCCGAATGTGTTTTTCATTTTTCTGTCACCTGCCTTATTCTCTCTTCAAGCTCACAAAAAGGCATTTTTTTAAGCTCAAAGCTACCGATTTCGGGAACTAAAACCACAGTTATATCGTCACCCGCCGTTTTTTTATCGTGGCGGCAGGCTTCAATAAGCGTCTCTGGGTCTGCCGACAACTCTGTTGGTAAATTTAGTTTTTTAAGAACTGCTTGCAGTCTACCTTTTACCTCGCTGCTGCACATAGGCAGCATTCCTAAGCTTACACACTCGCCGTGATAGAGATTTTGCATCTCATTAGCGCTCTCTACCGCGTGGGCAAGGGTGTGGCCGAAATTTAAGATTTTGCGAAGCCCTGCTTCCCTCTCGTCCTCTTCTACTACCTGTTTTTTTATTCGCAGTGAGCGCTCAATAATAGTGTCTATATTACTTAGCGCATCGCCTTTTTCAAAAATTTCAAAAAGCTCGCTATCACTTGTTACCGCCATTTTTAATGCCTCACAGAGTCCGTTTGAAATCTGACGGGGTGGGAGTGTTTTGAGGGTGTCGGCATCAATTATTACCCTTTTAGGGGGATAGAATGCGCCGACAATATTTTTAATTCCCATAAAGTCGATAGCGGTTTTGCCGCCTATCGAGGAGTCCACCTGCGAAAGAACGGTTGTGGGGATATTATAAAAATCAATTCCTCGCATAAAGATGCTGGCGGCAAAGCCTGCAAGATCCCCCACCACTCCGCCACCTACTGCAACAACGCAGTCGGTGCGGGTAAAAGAGCCATTTACAAGCGTCTCAAGCAGCACCTTTAGAGTGTCTAACTGCTTTGAGCCCTCGCCCTCTTTTATTGTAACAACAGTGGGCGACTTCGAGGCGGCGGCAACTTTTTTTGCATACTCCTGTGGCACACCACTGTCGGTTACGATAAGAGCGCGTCTATTTAAGTTTAGGTATTCTCCTGCCTTTGAAAGCGCGCCGCGCTCTAAAATAATATCATAAGACCCCTGTGAGGTTTTAACGGGAATTATCATACAAAAAATCCTTCTTCCTTAAATTCGGACTTCTTTTTCAAAGCTACCTACAATCTTAAGGTTACTGCAGCAGCCTTTAAGGTCCTCTAGCATTTCTCTTCCCTCGGGGCTGTTTATATTGCCCTCGCCCTCGACATAGAAATAGTAATCCCAGACAAGCTCTTTTGTGGGGCGGCTTTTAAGGGCTAAAAGGTTAAAGCCGTGTTCACCTATAACTGAAATTGCGCGGCCCAATGAGCCTGCGGCATTTTTAACGGTAAAGAGCATTATAAAACGTGCATCATTAGGATCTTCCTTTTTCTGCGCTCTTGAAAAAACTGCAAAGCGGGTGGTGTTGGCGCTGCTCTCATTTATGTGAGAGGCAAGCTCTTTAAGACCGAATTTTTCAGCCGCCTCGCTCGAGCCTATGGCGGCAATATCGTGTCTGCCCATTTCTGCAACCTGCTTTGCGGCAACCGCGGTGTTTACAGCCTCCTGCGTTTCAAAGCCGTGCTTTTCTATGTAGGCAGCGCACTGTCCGAGCGCCTGAGGGTGGCTGATAACGGTTTTTATCTCGTCAAGAGTAGTGCCCTTGACTGCCAAAAGGTTCTGAACTATTTCAGCCTCATAAATTCCGTTTACATAAAGCGAACCGAAGAAGGCTAAGTCCAAAACCTTGCTGACATCGCCGTTGAAGCTGTTTTCAATAGGCAGCAGCGCACAATCGCACTCGCCCGAAACAACGGCATCATATGCTGCCTTAAAATCGCTGCAAGAGACCGCCTTGGCATCGGGGAAAATGCGCTCGGCAACGATATTTGCAAAAGCTCCCTCAACTCCACTGTAGGCTACCCTCATTCCGTCTAAAAGGCGATGCTGAAGCTGCTTTGAAAGCTCAATATTATTGCGAAGAAAATTGACATAATATGAGCGATAATCCTCATCCTCTATATACTTCGAGTTTCGAGCTATCATTTCCTCCTCGCGACCCAAATCTTCAATAGGCAGACCGTGCTCCTTTTTATATGCAGCAACAAGGCGCACGGCATCCATTCTCTTTTTAAAAAGCTGCGCCATAGCCTTGTCGGTTTCATTTATTATCTGTCTTGCCTCTTTTAAGTCAGCCATTTTATTACTCCTTATTTATATTCCTCATAAAGCTTTTTAAAGGCGGCCAGCGAGCGCTCAATCTGCTCATAGCTTACGCAGTAGGCTATTCTGACATAGCCCTCTACACCGAAATCATCGCTTGGAACAAGCAGCAGCTCATATTTCTTAGCTCGCTCGCAGAATGCATTTGCATCAGGCTCAAGTGACTTTACAAAGAGATAAAATGCTCCATCGGGGCGCACTGCGCTATAGCCCATCTCTGAAAGTGAATTATATAAAAGAGTTCTGTTCTTGTCATATGCCCAAAGGTCGGGGGCAGCTCCGTCACAAGCAGCAGCGGTGTACTGTAGTAAGCTTGGAGCGCAGACATAACCCATACTTCTGCCCGCTCCGCAAACTGCTGCAAAGATATCCCCCGCATTCTCCATCTTGGGGGAAACCGATATGTAGCCTATTCTCTCGCCCGGAAGCGAAAGAGATTTACTATAAGAGTAGCATACAACGGTGTTGTCATAGTAATTGGGGATATATGGGACATTTACTGCATTGTAAACAAGCTCGCGATAAGGCTCATCGGCAATAATGGTGATGGCTGTGCCATACTCCTTTTGCTTTGTGCTCAGTATCTTGGCTAAGATTTTAATGCTCTCTTCGCTCAGAACTGCGCCCGTGGGGTTATTGGGGGAGTTTACGATTATGGCGCGTGTGTTTTTGTTTACTGCCTCTAAGAGCGCCTTTTCGTCTATCTCAAACTGCTCGCCCGCGCCTTTAACTACCCTTGTTTTTGCTCCTGCATTTGCGGCAAAAACCTGATACTCGGGGAAAAAGGGAGCTAAGAGAATAACCTCGTCCCCCTCCTCGATGATAGCTTTAAGGGTTACAGTCAGCGAGGCGGCAGCTCCGCAAGTCATATAAATAAGATTAGTCTGAGCCTCAAAGCCAAAACGCTTTTTTATGTTTGCGGCAATAGTTTTTCTGACCTCTAAGTCACCTGGGGCTGAGGTGTAGCCGTGAAGTGAAACGGGATCTCTTTCATCCATTAGGCGTTTCATTGTCTTAGTTACAATCTCGGGGGCAGGTATACTTGGATTTCCGAGGCTGAAATCAAAAACATTTTCATCGCCGATTTCAAGCTTTCTCTTTTTGGAATACTCAAATATCTCTCTGATAACAGAGCTTTTTTTACCGAGTGCGAGCATATTGGGATTTATCATTTTTACTGTCTCCTTTAAAAAATCAATAAAAAAACCGCATCCACCTATGGCGCGCAAAAGCGGCATAAACGGCTGCGGACTGTCCTCTTAATTTTAGCGGAAAATTACTTTTCACACTTAAAAGAAAGCGGGCAGCCCTTGGTAAAATAATATCGAAATCCAAAAAAGAACATCTCTGCCGCTCCTTTCTTTTAATAAACTTAATAAAAAAATTTTACTCCTATTTTTTTCAAAAGTCAATAGAAAATGCACGTTTTTATGCACATCTGCGGCGGTTTTTTGCCGCCGCAGAAGTAATTTTAAATATTTGCTTTAATTTTAAAGACCTTTTTGGCATTTTCAGAGAAGATTTTCCTATACTCCTCATCTGAAAAATTCATCGAAAGCAGAGCCTCAAGCTCACGCATTTGCTGTCCCATAGGATAGTCGGTTGCAAACATTACCTTGTCTGCGCCGTATTTTTCGATTGTTTTTTTCATAATCTCTATCCCGCAAAAGGGTAGGGTTGACGAGGTGTCAACATAAAAGTTTTTATACTTAGGATAAACCTCTCCTGCCTCTTCCCAGATTGACCAGCCGCCTAAATGCGCGCCTACCACCACAAGCTCGGTGTAGATATCTAAAATGGGCAGGAGGCGGTTGGGATTTGAGTAGTCGTAGCGATTGTCGCCTGTGTGCATTAGGATAGGAAGACCCTCGCGCTCGCACAGCTCATAGATTTTAAGGCAGCGGTAATCGTCTATTTTGAATCTCTGAATATCAGGGTGAAGCTTTACTCCGTGCAGTCCCAGTTCTATTATCTCGCGCACATCTGCGGCAATATCAGGACTGTCGGGATGGAGTGTTCCGAGGCCTGTAAATTTTCCGCCGCTCTCCTCTACTGTTTTTGCAATAAAGTGATTTATGCTTGAAACCTGCCTTGGGGTTGTTGCGACGGACTGAATAATAGCGTGGTCAACCCCCTCACGCTCACACTGTGAAAGCAGTGAGGCAGTGCTGCCGTCAAAAGCCGAAACGGTGTCGTAAAACTTGTCGGTTGCGCCCACTGCGGCAGCAGCAATTTTATCGGGGTAGACGTGACAGTGAGAATCAATAACCTTGTAGTTTGCTATCATTTTTTGTTCCCCGCCTCATCAAGACCGAGTTTTTTAGCTGCATCCTCACGCATTTTGTATTTAAGAATTTTTCCTGCAGCATTCATCGGGAAGCCACTTACAAAATCGATATATCGGGGAACCTTATGACGAGCCATACTTGCTCCTATATAGGCTTTCATCTCGTCCGCGGTCATACTTTCTCCCTCTTTTAAGATGATAGAGGCCATAATCTCTTCACCATACTGCTTGTCGGGAACGCCGATGACCTGAACATCGCTGACCTTGGGATGGGTGTAAATAAATTCCTCAATTTCCTTAGGATAAATGTTCTCACCGCCGCGGATAATCATATCCTTAAGTCTGCCCGTAATGCGGTAGGTACCGTCAGGGGCGCGACAGGCAAGGTCACCCGTGTGCAGCCAGCCGTCCTTATCAATAGCGGCGGCGGTTGCGGCAGGCATTTTATAATAGCCCTTCATAATGTTGTAGCCGCGTGCAACAAACTCTCCGTCAACTCCTTCGGGGCAATCCTCACCCGTTTCGGGGTCGATAATTTTGCACTCGACATTGGCAAATGCGCTGCCGACAGTTTCGGTTCGAACCTCAAGAGAATCATAGTAGCTGCTCATAGTACAGCCGGGGCTTGCCTCAGTCTGACCGTAAACAGAGACTATCTCTTTCATATTCATAACCTCTGTTGCCTTTTTCATAAGGTCGGCGGGACAGTTTGAGCCCGCCATAATTCCCGTTCTGATATACGAGAAGTCGGTCTTATTAAAATCGGGGTGCTCCATCATAGCGATAAACATAGTGGGAACACCGTTAAAGGTGGTAATATGCTCATTGTGAACGCAGGCAAGAGCAGGCTTTGGCGAAAAGTAAGGCAGGGGGTACATAGTTGTTCCGTGTGTCATTGATGCAGTCATAGAAAGCACCATTCCAAAGCAGTGGAACATAGGCACCTGAATCATCATACGGTCGGCGGTAGACAAGTCCATATGGTCGCCGATGTATTTGCCGTTATTAACAACATTGTAGTGGGTGAGCATAACTCCCTTGGGGAAGCCTGTGGTACCCGAGGTGTACTGCATATTGCAGACATCATCCTTATCAACGGCGGCCGCCATTCTCTTGACCTCTTCGGGCGAAACCTGCTCTGCGCGCTCGAGAGCCTCATTCCAGGTCATACAGCCTTTCTGCTTAAAGCCGACGGTGATAACATTTCTGAGAAATGGCAGGCGCCTACTGTGAAGCGGCTTTGTAGGCTCTTTTTTTGAAAGCTCAGGGCAAAGCTCAGCAATTATTTTGCCATAGTGGGTGTCCTTTGCGCCCTCAGTTAAAACAAGGGTGTGTGTGTCTGACTGACGCAGCAAATACTCTGCTTCGTGAATTTTATAGGCAGTGTTAACAGTAACTAAAACAGCGCCGATTTTTACAGTTGCCCAGAAAGCGATATACCACTGCGGCACATTAGATGCCCAGACGGCAACCTTGCTGCCTGCCTTTACGCCCATTGAAATAAGGGCGCGGGCAAAGGTGTCAACATCATCGCGAAACTCGCTATAGGTGCGGGTGTAGTCAAGTGTTGTGTACTTAAAGGCATACTGATCGGGAAATTCCTCAACCATTCTGTCAAGAACCTGCGAGAAGGTAAGGTCAATTATCTTGTCCTTTTCCCATACAAACTTGCCTGTGTGTGCGCGGTTGTAATACAGCTGTTTCTCATTGCGGGAAACTGCTTTAAACTGTTTCATAAAGTTCGTAAACTGTGAGAAGATAATCTCCATATCATCAAGCTCAGAGCACCACTTGGGGTCCCAGACGAGGGAGATAAATCCATCATAATTTACAGAACGCAGGGCGAGCATAAGCTCTTTTATGGGCAGCTCTCCCTCGCCTGCAAGGCAGTATTCCATACCGTTTTCGGTTCTCTGCGCATCGTTAAAATGCACGTGACGCACATATGCACCGAGATTTTTGATTACAGTCTCAGGCTCTTCGCCGCTCTCAAAATAGGCGGCAGAAAAGTTCCAGAGCGCGCCTAAGTTATCGCAGGCAAAGCGGTCAAGCAGCTCGCGCAGAGCGGCAGTGTTTGCGAAAATACCTGATGTTTCTAAGCACAAGGTAATGCCTTTTTCCTCAGCCTTGGGCACCATTTGAGAGAGCAGCGTGAAAACGGTTTCAATCGCGCTCTCGCTGCTTTGCTTTGCAAATGCACGCAGGCGGATGCTCTGAATATGCAGATTTTCTGCGATTGCAAGGCATTTTTCAATTTCGTCTGCCGCTTTTTGGGCTTCGCCCTCATCGGCTATATCGCAAATTGTGTCAATGCAGGGAATGGTGAGGTCTTTTTCATAAAGGCGGCGCATAGTTGCGGCTGCGGCATAGTCATAAAATGCGCCGTCACGCTCAGTAAAGAGGCGGCCGCCGATATTATGCAGCTCTATTCCTTTAAATCCCAGTTCAACGGCAATATCGCAAAACTCTTCAAAGGTGTTGTTATGCCAGCCCTTTGTAGAAAAGGAAAGTTTCATTTTTTACGCCTCCTCGTAAACGATTTTGTTAACGGCATTAAGATATGCGCGGATAGATGCGCCGATAATATCGGTGGAAATTCCGTTTCCGCTATAGAGCTTTCCGCCCGCGCGCAGCTTAACTAAAGCCGAGCCCATAGCCTCTTTGCCCTCGGTTACCGACTGAATCTGGAAATCATCAAGCTCATAGTGGTGGCCGATTATCTGGTCAATGGCTAAAAATGCGGCGTCGATAGGTCCGTCACCGAGTGAGAAGCCCTGCATAGGCGAGCCGTTTTTATTTAAAGTAATCTGAGCGGTTGCAGAAATAATATTTCCGTTATTTATAACATAGCTTACAAGCTGATATGTTGCGGGAACCTGCAGAGCAACGCTTGCAACGATTGCATCAAGCTCCTTTGCTCCGACTGTCTTTTTAGCGGCAACACGCAGAAATTCCTCGAAAACTCTTACGCTGTCCTCCTGTGAAAGGTCATAGCCCAGCTTTTTAACGGCGGCACAGACATCCTCCTGACTGTCCTTTTGGTCTAAGTGAATTCCCATTTCATCAGCAGACGATACTGTCACTACCGATTTGGAATTTTCGCCGTTTCCTACTATCCAGTTAATTTGCTTAACAATTCTGTGAAGCTCGGTGCTGCGAATTCCCGCCTCGAAGCCATAGTTGTTTCCGCAGTTGCGAATCATTGTTGCAAAGGTGTCAAGGGGCACACCCTCGCCGTTTACCGAGGTTTTAACGCAGTCTGCCCCTGCTCTTACAGAGAGAACGGCGGTTGCAACGGCAAGACCATTTTTATTCTCGCAGGAAACTGCGACGGGAACGGTAATATCCTTAGTGTTTTCTTTAATGTATGCAGCAAAATCATCGGGCATCATTTCGTCGGTGCTGTCGCAGATGGTAACAGAGGTAGCTCCTGCAAAAATGGCAGCGTCCATAGCCTCTTTTAAGTAACCTGCGTCGGCGCGGGTGGCATCGACTGCGCAAAACTCAACATCATCGCACTTTTCGCGCGCGTACTTTACGCACTCTGCTATGTATTCAAGCATTTTAGGCGCTTTTTTGCGGCAGGTGTACTCCATTCCCACAGGGGAAATGGGAAGTTCAATGCGAATTCTTGCCTTTGCGGCAGTAGAAAGGGCGGCTGCAGCATTCTCAATGCTCTCGTGGCTGCTTCCTGCGGCAACCGAAATAACACTCTTTTTTACAAAAGACGAAATGGTTTTTACAAGCAAAATATCGGTTTTTGCATTTTCAATTTCGGGAAGCTCAATAGTGTCAACACAAAGGCGCTCAAGCTGCCTTGCTATTTCGATTTTCTCTTTAAAAGAAAATGCACCTTCTTTTCTGCAAAGCGTTGTGTCTGCAATTTTGATTTGTTTCATAGCTATCTTTCCTTTCATTACTTGCCGTCTCGGGAAATAAAAAAGCCCTGAGACCGACATTCGGTCTCAGGGACGAAAATTCTTTCGCGGTACCACCCTGATTGCTGCAAAAAGCAGCCTCTTAGTAAGACTCTATCAAGCCTTCTGCCAAGGTAACGGGGCAAGCCGTAGCCGCTTACTTTAAAATTTCAGCCGCTCTGCTCCGGAACGAGACTTCCCTACCATTTTCATACCGCACTTTCACCAAACGGCGGCTCTCTGAAATGAAAACCTTGATAGGAAATAATTCCTTCAACGCATTTAAAATATGCACCTATTATATCACTAAGATTTTGTGTTGTCAACAGTTTTTTAAAGTTTTTAGGTTAATATACAGGCCGCAGATTGCCCCCTACATATTTTCTTGTTCCTCAAAGGAAATAAAGGCTTCCTCGGCTTTCATTTGTGCAATATCAAGAATTTCCATTGCTTTTGTCATATTGTTTTCCATTAGGCTCTTCTTGGCATCACTAATTGCATTAAACAATATAAGATACGGTTTTTTATATTCGTCCACTTTTTCTCCTCCACTCAATATACCATATTGGGATATATTTAATATACCAGAATGGGATAATAGAGTCAAGAGGTGATTTTATGAGATTAAAAGAAATCAGAAAATCAAAAGGAATTACACAACTAAAATTGGCTATTGACTTAAATACAACTCAAAATACTATCAGCCGATACGAAAATAGTAAGCATGAGCCTGGAATAAGAGAGCTTATACAAATTGCGGATTATTTTGACATTTCGATAGATTATTTGCTTGAAAGAACCGATAATCCGCAGATAAATAAATAAAAGCAGAGGTGTAATGTGGGCAGTTTTAAAATTCCGCATAACCCCACAACCACAAATAAATCAATTCGTTTTCCCGATGATGTTATAGAGGCTGTGGAAAAGGCGATTGTCGGCAAGGAGTGCACATTTTCTGCATTTGTCGTTGCCGCAGTCAAAAGTGCCCTTGAGGATTTAGAGCAGGATAAATAATTATAAAAAGCGGGAGGAGGGGAATGGGTCACCCCTCCCCTACATTATTCAACATTCAAAATTCACTATTCATTATTCACTAAAAAAGAGAGGGCGCTATGCCCTCTCTTTTTCTTTAGAATATGTTTTTCTTTTTAAGAATCAGCATTATGCCGACGGCTGCGCCTGCGCCTAAAACAAACACACCCGCTCCGACTGCTATCGGAATTATCGGAGATGCTTCTTTATTGTTTTTTTCTATCTGAGAGCTGATTTCACTTGATACAACATCTATATCCTGCTCGGTTTCGTTTTCTATAAGTATATTGCTCTCCACTCCACTTTCTACGACTTGTTCAGAAGCTTTTGAGCTTGTATTATTTACGGCAGGCTTGCTCGAGGTTGTAGGATTATTTGAAGTTGTGTTGCTGCTATCGGTAGGTTTGCTTGATGTCGTGAGCTTTGTATCAGTCTGAGTAGCTGCGGATCTTTGCGCCGTTTTATCATCAACGCAAACAATTGTTACTCTTTTATCAATTATTGCCCTTTTAAGCGACACGTCCTGCTCAACAGCATTCCACTCTTCTCTTGTTCCGTTGAAATTTACGGTAAGTCCCGAAACCTCATCAAACTCTCCATCAAATTCTGAAATAGTATTGGGAATATTAAGTGTTTTTAAATTGGCATTACCCGCGGGGTATGATAAACTGGTAATTCCACTTAAAAATGTTATACTTTCAAAACTTGTACTTCCCGCAAAAGCATGGTAAGTGGCATTTGTAACACTACCTGGAATGGTAATACTTTTAAGGCTTGTGCAGTGCTGAAAAAGAAACTCCTGAAGTGTAGTAACACTGTTTGGAATAATTACACTTTCAAGACTTGTACATCCATAGAACGCACTTGCCTCAATTATTGTAACGCCATATGGAATATCTACTCTTTTAATACTTGTGCATTTCTCAAAAAGACTAAACCCAATACTTGTTAAGCTTTTTGAAAGTGTTACACTTTCAAGATTTGAACAACTATTGAAGGCATCACCGCCAAGGGATGTAACACTATCAGGTATGTTAAGATTTTTTAGTCCCTTACATTCAAAGAACGCGCTATTGCCAATATATGTAACACTCTCAGGTATGTCAAGACTTTTAAGACTTGAGCATTTTTCAAATACATAACGCTCAATAGTAGTAACGCTATTTGGTATATTAATTTTTTCAAGACTTGTGCAACTATTAAAGGAGCCCTCACCAAAATTTGTAACCCCGTTTGGTATAGTGACTCTTTTAAGGTTTTTACATCCCTTGAAAGAATAATTACCAATACTAGTAACACCAGCTTCAATAATTACTTCTTTTACTTCTTCACTATTAAGCCACGGAGAAAAAACTTTCTGCCTATGCTTATCAAGATAGTTATAAATGTACTCATGGTCATAGTCAGTCATTTCTCCTGTTCCCTTAATTGTAAGTGTGCCGCTGTCATCAAGCTCCCATGTTATGTTCTCGCCGCAGCTTCCTGAGGAAACTATTGCAGCCTTGGCGGGTATGGGCAAAACACATACAAATGACAACACCATTATAAACGATATAATTCCAGCTAAAATCTTTTTCATAGGGTCACCTCTTTTTTGGGTTTATCTTACTTTTATTATAAATAAAAGTGCAAAAATCGTCAATAGTTTTACAAATATATGGTAAGCAGCGGTTGCCGTTCCCTAAAAAGAAAAACGGGCGAACAATGTTCGCCCCTACATTCACTCTTCACTATTCACTCTTCACTATTCATTATTCACTAAAAAAGAGCGCGGTTGCTATGAGCTGCGCTCTTAAGAACAGAGAAAAAGCATGCTCACTACCATCTTGTGTAATTGTTTTGTCCTTTTGGTGTAGGATAGCAATACATAACCGGCTTTTCTGCTTTGCAGCAGACTGCATTTTCAGATACAAAGAGCCTTTTTAAAAAAGCAAAATACATTTAAGAAATTTGAGATTATACAATGTATAAAAAAATATTTAACACTTTTAATAATTTTGCTTGCTAAAGATAGGATTTTAGTGTATAATGGAAAAAAATATATTTGGAGGAAATAAAATGAAGAAAATACTTTCAATTATTTTTGCGTTAACAATGATGTTATCCCTCGCCGCTTGCGGCTCTTCAACCACCACTATGACTATGGGTACAGGAAGTCCTACCGGCACCTATTTTGCTTACGGTGGAGTTTTAGGTCAGTATATAACCAATAAAGCAGGCATTGAGGTCACCCCTGTTTCAACCGGTGGCTCTAAAGACAACATTCAAGGAATTGACGTTGGGGATTACCAGTTAGGTACTGTTCAGTCAGATGTTATGCACTATGCTTGGCAAGGTACACGTTCCTTTGAAAAAGAGGGTAAAATTGATACCTTCCGTACAGTAGCAGGTCTTTATGCAGAGGCCGTTCAGCTTATCACAACCAATCCGAACATTAAATCGGTTGCCGATCTGGAGGGCAAAAAGGTATCCATTGGCGCAGCAGGCTCCGGTGTTTACTTCAATGCTATTGATATTCTTTCGGCTGCAGGACTTACTCTTGATAATATTGACGAACAATTCCTTAATTTCGATCAGAGCGCCGATTCGCTTAAGGATGGTAAGGTAGATGCTGCATTTATTGTTGCAGGCGCTCCCACTCCTGCCGTTACAGAGCTTTGTATGACAAATGCAAATGCTAAAATCGTTCCGATTGATGGCACTATTGCAGAAAAGCTTATGAAGGATAACACCTTCTACTCTGTATATAAGATTCCCGCAAACACCTATTCAAATCAGGCTGCTGAAATCTCTACCGTCACCGTTAAGGCTACCTTAATAGTTTCAGCATCAGCAAACGAGAATGATGTTTATGAATTAACCAAAGCCATATTCGATAATATGGATGCCATTAAGAAGGAGCATAACAAGGGCGCAGAGCTATCTCTTGATAATGCCACTGAAGGTCTTACCGTTCCATTCCACGCAGGCGCCGCTAAATATTTTAAAGAAAAGGGAATTGAAGTAGCCGTTCAGTAATTATACCAAGAACTTTTTTCGGTTGAAAAATAGCTGCGACAATAATGGTCGCAGCTATTTTAATCTTTTTAGAAAGGAGAATGCAGTTTGTTTTTGTTTAAAAAGAAGGCGAATGTTATAGAAGAACCAATGGATCTTGATTCGGTTATGAAAAAATTTGACCGAGAATCAAACACAAGAGTATGGGAAGGAATCCCAAAAATAATAGTAAATTGTATTCTTGCGCTATTTTCACTTTTTTGTATATATGTAACCTTTTTTGCAACCTGGCCTCAGGAGGTTATATTATCTAGCTTTGTGGGCTGCATAGTTTTTACAGGCTATCTGCTTTACCCTGCCAGAAAAGGTATGCAAAAGACTAATTACATTCCGTGGTATGACATTATACTAATGGTCTTAGGATCAGGTTCATTCTTCTATTATACCTTTGATGCTATGACCATTATTAATCAGGGTAGAAATTTCGAAATCTACCAGATTATTATTGGCGCAATAGGAATTGTATGTCTGTTTGAGCTTTGCCGCAGATGCGTGGGCTTACCCATTCTATGTGTAGCCAGCATATTTATTGTCTATGCGTTGCTTTGGGGATTAAAAAACCCCGATTTTTCAAGAAGGGTATCAACCCTTATAAGCCAGCTTTTTTATTCGACCACATCAGGAATTCTTTCAACACCAATTGGCACTTGCTCTAAATTTATAGCAATCTTTATAATTTTCGGAGCATTTTTAGAGCGCACCGGAATAGCAGATTTTTTTATAAAAATTTCAAATTCTATTGTTGGCGGTTTTTCGGGCGGACCTGCTAAGGTCGCTGTTGTTGCCTCTGCGTTAGAGGGTATGGTTTCAGGCTCTTCGGTAGCTAATACCGTAGGTTCCGGCTCGGTTACCATTCCACTTATGAAGAAAACAGGCTATAAGCCTGAGTTTGCTGCCGCTGCTGAAGCCGCCGCATCAACAGGCGGTCAGATTATGCCACCTATTATGGGTGCTGCCGCGTTCCTTATGGCAGAGAACATAGGCGTGCCCTACAGTAACCTTGTGGTGCGAGCAATTTTACCGGCAGTTCTTTATTTTTTAGGTGTTTTCATCGCCGTTCACTTGGAGGCTAAAAAAGAAGGCTTACGCGGTTTGACAAAGGATGAGTTGCCTAAATTTTTGCCACTTTTAAAGCAATCTTATCTGCTCTTACCGCTTATAATCCTTATATCTCTGGTAGGCTCGGGCTCGCGTTCAATCGCATATGCGGCAGCCATTGCAATTATTGCAGCTATTGTTGTTGGTTTGTTTAATAAGGAAAACCGAATCACCCCGACACGTATCTTTGAAGCTCTTGCAGCAGGTGGTCAGGGTATGATTACGGTTGCGGTTGCTTGTGGTGTGGCAGGAATTATTGCAGGTACCATAACCTTAACCGGTCTTGCTAACGTTATTATAAATGGTATTGTAGAACTCGCGGGAAATCAAATAATAATCGCTTTATTTCTCACAATGATTTGTTGTATAGTGCTTGGAATGGGTGTTCCTACAACAGCTAACTATTGCATTATGGCAGCAACCTGTGCTCCCATACTTATAAAAATGGGTGTGCCTGATTTAGCCGCCCACTTCTTCGTATTCTATTTCGGAATCGTGGCAGACCTGACTCCGCCCGTGGCACTTGCAGCATATGCCGGCGCGGCAATTGCGGGAGCCAATCCTATGAAGACGGCGCTCAATTCTACAAAGCTTGCTATTGGCGCTTTTATAGTACCTTATGTGTTTGCGCTAAGTCCTGCAATGCTATTTATCAATACCACTGCTTTTGATGTGGTTCTTATCTGCATCACCTCAATTATCGGAATATTTGCAGTATCAACAGCTCTTAGTGGCTACTTCTTGAAAACAATGAGATGGTATGAACGCATTTTATCTGCTGTTGGTGGACTGTTGCTTATTTACCCTGGACTATTGACCGATGCGATTGGCGTCGCGCTTGTAGCTGTTGTTGCGATAGAACAGTTTGCTTCAGCGAAAAAACGAAAAAAGGTTACATAACAGATTAAATACCAAAAGTAATACAACAAAAAAAGATGTGTAGATTTTTTCTACACATCTTTTTCAGTTTCTTAGAAGTCTCGCAAGTCGAGTCTTTTTTCTTTTAAAGCTCTACTGTCCAGCCGAAGTTATCCTCGATTTTTCCCCACTGGATACCTGTTAAGGTGTCGTAAAGATGCTGGGTAATTTCGCCGATTTTGCCGCCCGAAACGGTGTACTTCTTATCCTTATAGCAAAGCTCACCGATAGGGGAAACAACAGCGGCAGTGCCGCAGCCCCAAGCCTCTTCAAGCGTTCCATTTTCGAGTGCAGCGGAAAGCTCATCGATAGAGAGAAGTCTCTCACTTACCTTGTAGCCTTCGCTATTTAAAAGCTCAATAATAGATTTTCTTGTGATACCGGGGAGAATTGAGCCAGAAAGCGCGGGGGTTACAATTTCGCCTGCGATTTTGAACATAACATTCATAGCGCCGACTTCCTCGATATATTTTCTCTCAACGCCATCGAGCCAGAGAACCTGAGAATAGCCCTTCTGCTCTGCTCTCTCGCCTGCGCGGTTACTTGCAGCGTAGTTACCGCCGCACTTTGCATAGCCTGTGCCGCCGCGGACAGCTCTGACATCCTCATCCTCAATCATAATCTTAACGGGGTTGATACCCTCTTTATAATAGCTGCCAACGGGGGAAGCTATAATAACAAAGGTTGCATTATGAACAGCGTGAACGCCTAAGGTTTCATCGTTTCCGAACATAAAGGGACGCAGGTAGAGAGATGTGCCCGAAGCAGACGGAGTCCAGTCCTGCTCGACCTTTACAAACTCAGTGAGAACCTCAAGTGCATCCTCCTCAGGAATCTGAGGCAGGCAGAGGCGCTCTGCCGAAGTGTTCATTCTGCGGATATTCTCTATAGGTCGGAAAAGCTGAACCTTTCCGTCAGCTCTTCTGTAAGCCTTAAGTCCCTCAAAAATCTCAGAGCCGTAATGCAGAACTGTTGAAGCGGGATGCAGAGAAATATTCTCAAAGGGAACTATTCTTGCATTGTACCAGCAGCCCTTTTCTCTCGAATAATCCATCATAAACATATGGTCGGTAAAAATTTTACCAAATCCAAGGGTGCTGCTATCGGGTTTTTCCTTGGGACAAGTGGTTTTTGTAAAAGAAATCTGCATTTCCTTTTCCTCCTGACTTAATACTCTGCGCCGATTTTGATTGCCTTGAAGTTTGCTTCAAGCATATTGGCGCGTTTTGCCGAAATAACCTTGGAGAGAGCGGCACTGACACCCTCTTCGCTATACTCGCCTGTTGCCTGCATAAGCTTGCCGATAATAATCATATTAGCGAGGGTGGGAATATCATTCTCACTTGCAAGGCGGGTTGCAGGGACATAATAAACTGTTACATCATCGCGCTTAACCTTTCTCTCTATAAGGGTAGAATCTGCGATGATAATGCCGCCCTTTGCAACGCTGTCCTCAAATTTATCAAGTGAGGGCAGGTTCATTGCGACAAGAACATCGGGATTTGAAACGATAGGAGAGCCTACCGCCTCATCGCTTATGATAACGCTGCAGCTTGCAGTTCCTCCGCGCATTTCGGGACCATAGGAGGGAAGCCAGCTGACATTTTTACCTTCGGTAAGGCCTTTATATGCTAAGAATTTGCCCGAAAACAAAATTCCCTGACCACCGAAGCCTGAAAACAGATACTGTTTAGTAGCCATTATTCTTCCTCCTTTTTAGCGCTTCTGTCCTTATACACGCCGAGGGGGTAATAAGGAAGCATATTATCATCAATCCACTTAAGGGCCGCCTGCGGAGTCATACCCCAGTTGGTGGGGCAGGAGGAAATGACCTCAATAAGAGAGAAGCCCTTGCCCTCTACCTGATTCTGGAAAGCCTTTTTGATAGCCTTTTTAGCAGCGCGGATATTCTTAACATTGTTAACGGTAACGCGCTCTAAATACTCAGGGCCATCGAGCTGCGAGAGCATTTCGCAAACCTTGACAGGGAAGCCGCAGTGATTTGTATCTCTACCATAGGGAGAGGTCTGAGTGACCTGACCGGGCAGCGAGGTGGGAGCCATCTGACCGCCTGTCATACCGTAGATTGCATTGTTTATAAAGATAACGGTGATATTCTCGTTTCTTGCGGCGGCGTGAACAGTTTCAGCCATACCGATAGAAGCGAGGTCACCATCGCCCTGATAGGTGAAAACGATGTGGTTTTCGGGATCAGAGCGCTTGACACCTGTTGCGACTGCGGGGGCTCTGCCGTGAGCCGCCTCAATCATATCGCAAGCAAAGTAGTTATAAGCCATAACAGAGCAGCCAACGGGAGCAACACCGATAGTTCTGCCCTCGATACCCAGTTCATCAATAACCTCGGCAACAAGGCGGTGAACTATACCGTGTGTGCAGCCGGGGCAGTAATGCATAGGAGCATCGGTTAATGCGTGGGGTTTCTCAAATACTACTGCCATTATTTTGCACCTCCGTTTTTAGCCGCCGTTTTTATTGCCTCTAAAACCTGCTCGGGGGAAGGAATCATTCCGCCGACGCGGTTTACTAAGGTAACTGGCACCTTGCACTCGGACGCCATCTTGACATCCTCAATCATCTGTCCCATAGAAAGCTCAACAGAGATAATCTGCTTTACCTTTTCAGCGGCTTTCTTGAAAGGATCTTTGGGGAAAGGCCAAAGAGTGATAGGACGGATAAGACCTACTTTAATTCCCATTTTTCTTGCCTCGTTGACGGCATTTTTGGAAACTCTTGCAGCGATACCAAAGGCTGCGATGCAGATTTCGGCATCCTCCATCATATACTCCTCGTACATAACTTCGGTTTCCTCAATTTTCTTATAGCGCTCATAGCGCTCAAAGTTTGTCTTTTCAAGATCTTCGGGAACGAGGAAAAGAGAGTTTGTAATGTTGTGCTCTCTTTCCATTTTAGTTCCGACGGTTGCCCAAGGCTTTGCGGGCATAGGCTTAACATCAAAATCAAGCGAAACAGGCTCCATCATCTGACCCATAGTTCCGTCTGCCAAAATCATAGCGGTCATTCTGTATGTATCTGCAAGCTCGAAGCCTTTTACAGTAAGCTCAGCCATTTCCTGAACAGAGGCAGGAGCGAGGACTATCATATGAAAATCGCCGTGACCTGCGGCTCTTGTTGCCTGAAAATAGTCCGACTGCGAGGGCTGGATACCGCCAAGACCGGGACCGCCGCGCTGAACGTTAACGATAAGGGCGGGAAGGTCTGCACCTGCGAGATAGGAAAGTCCCTCACCTTTTAATGAAATTCCGGGTGAAGACGACGAGGTCATAACCCTTTTACCTGTAGAGGAAACTCCGTATACCATATTGATAGCGGCAATTTCACTCTCAGCCTGCAAAAAGCATCCGCCAATTTTTGGCATTTTCTTTGCCATATATGCAGCAATTTCAGTTTGCGGAGTGATAGGATATCCAAAGTAATGGCGGCAGCCTGCTAAAATTGCAGCCTCTGCTATCGCTTCGTTTCCTTTCATCAAAACTTTTTCTGCCATAAAATTCACTACCTTTCTACCTTAATGATGCAGTCGGGGCACATCATTGCGCAGGATGCACATCCAACGCACGCAGCCTCATCGATAATTTCTGCAGGGTGGTGTCCTTTTTTATTGATTTTGTCCGAAGCGAGCCTTAAGAGCTTTTTGGGGCAGGCATCAATACAAAGTCCGCAACCCTTGCAGTTGTCGGTTTTAAATGTGAGTTTTGCCATATGTATTACTCCCTTTCATAAAATCGAAAAGTTATATCAAGAGGTTTTTCTGCAGAGAAAGCGGGAAAAGATTTGGTACTTTTCCCAAAAGTCCCTCAGAAAGGTCCTCACGAACACTTGTGAAAACAAGGGGCAACCCCGTTTTTTCTGAAATCTCCTGCGCATAAGGCAGAGATGCGATTATATCCTCGCTCTTTGTTATTACGCCGAGATTTGAGTTATTAACAAGACCTGTAAATTTAATACCGCAGGCTGTTTCTATTTCGCGCATAATTTCGCAGGTCGCCCCAGCAGTTTGAGTAAGCGGGCGGTAGCAGTTTATGACCATAAGCATTTCATAATCGTTTTCAGAAAGTATCGCGGGGGCAAGGCGGCCTAATGCAAGTGCGCCTCTGTCATCTCCGCCGACATCTAAAACCGCGGTTATGCTCTTATCATCGGTTACCGCATACATTTCCTGCGGAAGCGCGGGAATATCAACATTGGTGTTAGCATAAGAGGAGGCGATTAGGCGAATTCCCGCCTTATTTAGCTCCTTTATGCTATCCTTTGTTCTGAAATAAGGATTTACTATATCGAGGTCTAGCGCCACGACATTGTCGCGGCTCTTTTTTATCTTAAGAGCGAGATTTACGGCAACATTGGTTTTTCCGCTGCCATAATGCCCGCAAAGCATAGTGATTCTTTTAAAATCCATTATATCACCTTATAGCTTATTGCGCTGAATTTTTCCGCTGACGGTTTTGGGAAGGGACTCGCGGAAAACAACAACGCGGGGATACTTATAGGGAGCGGTGTGCTCCTTGACATAATTCTGAATTTCCTTTTTAAGTTCCTCTGTTCCCTCGGTGCCTTTGGTAAGGACTATGCTTGCCTTGACTATCTGTCCTCTGACTTCGTCAGGAACAGCAGAAACGCCGCACTCAAGAACATAGGGAAGCTCCATAATAACGCTTTCAATCTCAAAGGGCCCTATGCGATATCCAGAAGACTTGATAACATCGTCAACTCTGCCGACATACCAGAAATATCCGTCCTCATCGCGCCAGGCGGTGTCGCCGGTATGGTAATATCCATCGTGTAGGACCTCGCGTGTTTTCTCCTCGTCACCGTAGTAGCCTGTGAAAAGGCCGCAGGGCATACCGTTTTTAACATTGATAACGATTTCTCCCGGCTCACCTGCGGGAACGGGATTTCCATCGGCATCTACAAGCTCTACATTATAGATAGGAGCAGGCTTGCCCATGGAGCCGACCTTGTGAGCCGCGCCGCGCATATTGCCGATTATCATGGTGCTCTCGGTCTGACCGAAGCCCTCTAAAATCTGAAGTCCCGTTGCTTTTTCAAATTGGCGGTAAACCTCGGGGTTAAGAGCCTCTCCCGCAGTTGTCATATGCTTTACGGAAGAAAGGTCATATTTAGAAATGTCCTGCTTAATCATCATTCTAAGCATTGTGGGCGGTGCGCAGAATGTGGTAATATTGTGCTTTGCAAACATAGGCAGAATTTCTGCGGCATCAAAGCGGTCAAAGTCATAGACAAATATCGCCGCCTCGCACATCCACTGTCCGTAGAGCTTGCCCCACATAGATTTTGCCCAGCCTGTGTCGGAAATGGTAAAGTGCAGTCCGTCAGGGTCGACATTGTGCCAATATTTGGCGGTGTGGAAGTGTCCGAGCGGATATTTATGGTTATGCGCTGCAATTTTGGGATAACCCGTTGTTCCCGAAGTAAAGAACATAAGAAGCAGGTCATCGCCGCAGGGAGAATCCTCTGTGCGCTCAAAGGTGCTGTTAAAGAGGGTGTACTCCTCATCAAAGCTGCGCCAGCCTTCCCTCTCGCCGTTAACGATAATTTTATTCTTAATTTTTCCATATTTCTCGGCGGCTAACTCTACCTCTTTGGCGGTGTCACCGTCAGCAGTGCAGATAATGGTGTTTACGCCCGCCGCCTTAAAGCGGTATTCAAAATCGTGCTCCAGTAGCTGATTTGTTGCGGGAATTGCAACAGCGCCGAGCTTATTTAAGCCAATCATTGCAAACCAGAACTGATAGTGGCGTTTTAGAACCAGCATAACACGGTCGCCCTTCTTTATGCCCAGCGACTTAAAGTAGTTAGCGCACTGGCTGGAAGCGCGGCTGATATCCGAGAAGGTAAAGCGGCGCTCCTTTCCCTCTCTGTCGATATGCAGCATAGCGAGTTTTTCAGGCTCGCGCTCTGCGAGGGCATCGACAAGGTCAAAGGCGAAATTAAATTTCTCGGTATTTTTAAATTCAATGGAAACGGGAGTGCCGTTTTCATTCTTTTTAACGGTGGTATAGTTGCGATAAATTCTCTCGCGGGTATCATCGGGGATTTTAACAGTTTCGGGAATTTTAGGCTGAGCGGTAAGCTCGGGGATAGGCTCGCCCGTCGGGTTCAAAACTATGGCATAGAAAACACAGTCCTTACCGTTTACGGCAATCATACCGTGAGGGGTGGAGCTGTCAAAATAAATGCTGTCGCCGGGCCCGAGAATCTCTCGGTGCTCGCCTATCTGCACCATAAGGTTACCCTCGACTATGATATCGCACTCCTGACCCGAATGGGTGGTAAGCTCGATATCCTTTCCCTGCGCCGCCTCGTCATAGGCGCTGCGAACATAAAGCGGCTCAGCAATTCTGTTCTGAAACGCATATGCAAGGTTATAGTATGTCATACCGTGAGCATTGGCTATCTGCTGTCCCGAGCCGTTTCTTGTGACGGTATACGAACGCAGGTTGGGGCTGTAGCCCTCGATAATATCGGTAACGTTTACGCCAAAAGCCAGCGCGCAGCGATAGATAAAGGCAAAGTTTAAATCACTTTTACCCTCCTCGCAAAGCAGATATTCCTCTACAGAAACATCGGTTTTCTGCGCCATTTGCTCAGGGGTAAGCCCCACAATTTCGCGAAGCTCGCGGATACGCCCTGCCATTTCCTGAATTTTGAAATCAAGCCCTGTAATCTGTTTCATTTCTTTCTCTCCGTTCTGTCGGGACGAAAAAGCACCCGCCCCAAAGCTATGACTTTGAGACGAGTGCTGTAAAATACACCCGCGGTACCACTCAAATTGCAGCTCTCGCCGCCACTCCTTGGAGTCTAATAACCCCTATGCCTTTACGCAGCAATCACGGAAAGGTTCTACTCGCGCGCACGCTTTCTTCCTTTCGGCTCAGAAGCTACAAACATAAAAGCTGTTTCCGATGGACTTTCACCAGCCGCCATCTCTCTTTGGGACATTCTCTTATGTACTCTTCGTCAATGCCTTTAGATATAAGTGAGTATATCACAGTTTAGGGAAATTTGTCAATAGAAATTGTAAATTTTACAGTTTATTCCTCTGAATTTTGCCGCTGATGGTCTTAGGCAGGCTCTCACGGAATTCAACCACGCGGGGATATTTATAGGGAGCAGTGTGCTCCTTGACATATTTCTGAATTTCCTTTTTAAGCTCCTCGGTGCCCTCGGTACCCTTTGTTAAGACTATGCTTGCCTTAACAACCTGACCGCGAACCTCATCGGGCACGGCCGAAACGCCGCACTCAACAACATATGGAAGCTCCATGATGACACTTTCAATCTCAAAGGGTCCGATACGATAGCCCGAGGACTTGATAACATCGTCTACACGGCTGACATACCAGAAATATCCATCCTCATCACGCCAAGCGGTGTCACCTGTGTGATACATACCATCGTGCCAGGCATCTTGAGTTTTCTCATCATCAAGATAATATTCCTTAAAGAGTCCGCAGGGAACGCTCTTGTCGGTGTGGATAACGATTTCACCGACCTCACCTGCTGCTACACTGTTACCATCGGGGTCAACGATATCAAGGTCAAATTGTGGCGATGCCTTGCCCATTGAGCCGATTTTGGGAACAGTTCCTGCAAGGTTTGCTATTGCAAGGGTGGTTTCGGTCTGACCGAAGCCCTCCATAATCTCAAGACCCGTTGCGGCCTTAAATTGCTTGAAGACCTCGGGGTTGAGTGCCTCTCCCGCAGTAGTCATATGGTGGATAGAGCTTAAATCATATTTGCTTAAATCACCGCGAATGAGCATACGCAGCATTGTGGGCGGCGCGCAGAAGGTGGTGATATTGTATTTTTCGAACATAGGCAGAATGTCATTTTCATCAAATCTGTCAAAGTCATAGACAAACACAGCACCCTCGCACAGCCACTGACCGTACAGCTTGCCCCAGAGGCTTTTGCCCCAACCGGTGTCAGAGATGGTAAGATGCAGTCCGTCACGCTCGCAGCAGTGCCAATACTTGGCGGTTACAAAATGTCCAAGAGCATAGGTGTGCTTGTGGGCAGCCATTTTGGGGTTGCCCGTTGTTCCCGAGGTAAAGAACATAAGCGCGGTTTCATCGCCCGAGGAGGCATTCTCGGGTCTTTCAAATTTGCGAGAGAAGAGCCTGTATTCCTCATCAAAGTTATGCCAGCCCTCTTTTTCTCCACCGACGAGCACTTTAACCTTTACCTGCGGGCATTTCTCGGCTGCTGCGGCTGCGATATCGGCGGTGTCACCGTCGGCAGTGCAGACAATGGCGGATACGCCTGCGGCATTATAGCGATATTCAAAATCGTGCTCTTTAAGCTGGTTTGTTGCGGGAATTGCAACAGCACCGATTTTATGAAGCGCTACCATCGCAAACCAGAACTGATAGTGGCGCTTGAGTACCAGCATTACCTTGTCGCCGCGCCCAATTCCGAGCGAGGTAAAGTAGTTTGCAGTCTGGCTTGAATAGTGCTTGATATCTCTGAAAGTAAAGCGGCGCTCGGTTTTGTTTTTATCAAGATGCAGCATTGCAAGCTTGTCGGGATATTTATTTGCAATCTCATCTACAATATCAAAGCCGAAATTAAAGGTATCAGTATTGGTAAATTCAATTTTCTCAAGAGCGCCCTTTTCGTTTTCCTGAGTTTTTACAAATTTCTCGCAAACAAGAGGCTCTAATTTTTTTGCAGCAACAATGCTCTGACGAACGGTTTCTTCCTTTGTGTCCTCTCCTGGGAGAACAACTGCGCAGAAAACGCACTCCTGACCGTCTACAGCTATCATACCGTGGGGTGTTGAGGAGTCATAATAAATGCTGTCGCCCTCCTCGAGCACCTCAATATGGTCGCCAACCTGAACCTTGAGCTTTCCGCTGATAACAAGGTCAAATTCCTGACCGCTGTGGGTAGCTAAATGAATTGGTTTATTCTGCTGAGAGGGGTCGAAATCATATTTTACCCAATACGGCTCGGCAATTTTATTTCTAAATTTGGGTGCGAGATTGGCAATGTTGATACCATCCTCTTTAGCAGTCTGCTGACCTTTTCCGCGCCTTGTTACGGTGTAGGAAGTAAGGCGGGCGCTGGTTGCACCCTCCAAAAGGTCGGACATACCGATAGAAAACACCTGAGCGCATTTATGAATGAAAGAAAAAGGGAAGTCTAATTCACCTGCTTCAAGCTTTATGTATGTATCGAGCGCGGTTTCGGTTTTTTCTGCCATTTCTTTTTCGCTGTAGCCTGCTATAAGGCGCATCTCGCGAATTCGCATCGCCACCTCGTACATCTTATCGTTTGCAACAGTTGACATTTTTATTCCTCCTTAAAAAATTTTAAATAAAAAACCCGTCTCAAAGAAATTCTTTGAGACGGGTGTTAAAAACATCCGCGGTACCACTCAAATTGCAGTTTTCACTGCCACTCTTAGAGTCTATCAACTCCTATGCCTTTACGCAGCAATCACGGGAAACGTCTACTAACCTTGAGGGCTTTCGGGCTTCCGGCTCGGAAGTGATAGGTTTTTGGAGATAAGCTGCCGATTTTCACCTGCCATCGGCTCTCTGTAAGCTTTAAAGTGCCAAACCGTCTTCGTCATAGCCTTTTAAAAATTTAAACAAATTATAGCACACGCGGTTTTTCTTGTCAACAGTTTTTTTGAAAAATTTACAGCGTTGCCGCCATTACGGCTTTAATGGTGTGCAGACGGTTCTCAGCCTCGTCAAACACAATAGATTTTTCGCTCTCGAACACCTCGTCGGTGACCTCTAAGCACTCCATACCGAATTTTTCATAAACCTCTCTACCGATTTTGGTTTTAAGGTCGTGAAATGCGGGCAGGCAGTGCATAAAGCGGCACTGCTCACCTGCGGTGTCCATTAGCTTCCGGGTTACCTGATAGGGAGAAAGCTCTTTTATTCTCTCTGCCCAAACCTCCGCCGGCTCGCCCATAGAAACCCAGACATCGGTGTAGATAACATCAGCACCTAAGACCGCTTTTTCGGGTTCCTCTATAAACTCTAAAACTGCGCCTGTTTCAGAGGCTATCTTCTCGCACTTATCTATAAGCTCTTTTTCGGGGAAATACTTCTTAGGTGCGCAAGCAACAAAGTGCATACCCATTTTAGCGCAGCCGACCATAAGCGAATTTCCCATATTATAGCGTGCATCACCCATATAAACGAGTTTTTTGCCGCGAAGAGTGCCAAAATGCTCTATAATGGTTAAGAAATCGGCAAGAATTTGTGTGGGGTGAAACTCATTTGTAAGTCCGTTCCAGACGGGGACACCCGCATATTTTGCCAAATCCTCAACAATCTCCTGCTCAAATCCGCGGTACTCAATACCGTCAAACATTCTGCCAAGCACCCTTGCGGTGTCGGCAATGCTTTCCTTTTTGCCCATCTGCGAGCCTGAAGGACCGAGATAAACGGGGTGCATACCAAGGTCAGCCGCAGCAACCTCAAAGGCGCAGCGGGTGCGGGTGCTATCCTTTTCAAAAAGCAGAGCAACGCTTTTTCCCTCACACATACGGTGGGAAATTCCCGCTTTTTTCTGCTTTTTAAGGTCAGCGGCAAGTTTAATAAGTCCCTCTATCTCCTCGGGGGTGAAGTCTAAAAGCTTTAAAAAGTTTTTATCCTTTAAATTAAGTTCCATAACCTTTTCTCCTTACTTTTTGCAAACGCTTAAGATTATCTCAACAGCCTCGGCGAGAATATCCATGGGAATATTGAGTGCAGGCAGCAGACGAACCTTATCCTTAGCGGTAAGGCATAGAACGCCTTTTTTAATGCAGGCATTTACAACCTCGGCAGCAGGCTTTACGGTTTTAATGCCTATCATAAGTCCGAGACCGCTGATGCTTTCAATTCCCTCTGCGCCGCAGAAGGAGTCAAAAATATATTTACTCTTTTCATTTACTTCTGAAAGAAGCTTTTCATCAATTCTCTCAAGGACACTGAGCGCGCCTGCGCAGCAGACGGGATTTCCGCCAAATGTAGAGCCGTGGTCGCCGCGACCTAATGTAAATTCAACCTTTTCTCCTAAAAGGCAGGCGCCGAGAGGAAGACCGCCGCCTATTCCCTTTGCGGTGGAAACGATGTCGGGGGTAATGCCATAATTCATATAGGCGTAAAGCTTGCCCGTTCTGCCGTTTCCTGTCTGCACCTCGTCAACAATTAAAAGAATATCGTTTTCCTTTGCATACTGGGCGGTTTTCTTTACAAAATCCTCACTAAGCGCTATAACGCCGCCCTCGCCCTGAACGCACTCTATCATTATAGCGGCGGTTTTATTCTGCTGTGCAAGCGCCTTTAATGCCTCAAAGTCATTTGCAGGGGTGTGGACAAAGCCAGAAGTCAGAGGATGAAATAGCTTATGATAATGCTCCTGACCCGTTGCGGCAAGGGTGGTTATCGTTCTGCCGTGAAAACTGTTTTCGAGCGTTATAATAGTAGAATACTCTGCGCCCTTTTTCTCAGCGGCATATTTTCTTGCAGTTTTTATGGCGCACTCGTTTGCCTCAGCGCCCGAGTTTGCAAAAAACACCTTTTTCATACCCGTTCTCTCGCAAAGAAGCTTTGCAAGGCGGGCGCAAGGCTCGGTGTAGTAAAGGTTTGATGTGTGCTGCAGGCGGGAAAGCTGCGCAGTTACTGCGGCAACCCACTGAGCATCTGCAATTCCAAAGGCGGTAACGCCTATGCCCGAACCCATATCTATATAGCGCTTGCCGTCGGCATCAAAAACCTCGCTGCCCATTCCGCTCTCTATTTCTACAGGAAATCTTCCGTAGGTTCCCGCAACATAGGACCTATCAAGTTCAAATGTATTATTCATTTTTTCCTCCGGTTACCATTGTGCCCGCGCCCTCATCGGTGAGAAGCTCCATAAGGATAGAGTGCGGCACTCTGCCGTCCATTATGATTACATTTTTAACTCCCTCAGAGATTGCATCAATGCAGCACTGCACCTTGGGAATCATTCCGCCCGAAATTACGCTGTCATTGAACAGTTTTTTAGCTTCGTCGATGGTGATTTCCGAAATAAGAGTTTTAGGGTCATCCTTATCCATAAGAATACCCGCAATATCAGTCATCATAATAAGTCTTTCGGCGCCGAGCGCTCCTGCTATAAATGCTGCGGCAGTGTCGCCGTTTATGTTATAGGTGTTGCCATCTCGGTCGCAGCCGACGGTGGAAATAACGGGGATATAGTTTTTCTCAAGAAGGTCGATAACAGGGTCGATATGAATTTTCTTGATAGAGCCGACATAGCCGAGGCGGGGGTCCTTAGGCTCTGCTTCGATAAGACCGCCATCCATACCCGAGATACCCATAGCCTTGCCGCCGTTCATTTCAAGCAGGTTTACAAGGCTTTTGTTGACTTTGCCCGCAAGCACCATCTGAACTATATCGACAGTTTCCTTATCGGTTACTCTGAGTCCATCAACAAACTGCGGCTGCTTGCCGAGCTTTTGCATAATATCGCTGATTTCAGGGCCACCACCGTGAACTAACACAATCTTAACACCAATAAGCCAAAGCAGCACGATATCTTCCATAACCTGCTGTTTGATTTCCTCGTCAACCATAGCATTTCCGCCGTATTTAACCACAACGACCTTGCCGTTATAGCGCTTTATGTGAGGCAGAGCCTGAGTGAGCACCTCGGCGCGCTGCGCATTTGAAAAATGGTTTTCCATTTTATTGTCCTCCCTTATATTTAGGTGCGGTAATCGCCGTTTATTTTGACATAATCATAGGTAAGGTCGCAGCCCCAAGCGGTAGCGGTAGCATCTCCGTCCCCTAAAGTGACTACAATTTCAATTTCTTTTTCTAAGAGAATTTCCTTTGCCTTTTCCTCAGAAAAGTCAACACCCGCTCCGTTTTCGCAGACAGAAATTCTGCCTTTTGTGCTTTTAAAGGCAACGCCGACCTTGTTTATATCAAGGTTGGCCGTGCTGTAGCCGATAGCGCAGAGAACTCTGCCCCAGTTTGCATCAGCGCCGAACATTGCCGCCTTTAAAAGGCTTGAGCATACAACGCTTTTTGCAACGGCTTTGGCGTCAAGTGTTGTGGCGGCTCCAGAGACCGAGCATTCAAGCAGCTTTGTTGCTCCCTCACCGTCAGCCGCTATCTTTTTGCAAAGGTAAACGTTTACGGTGTTAAGCGCCTTCATAAATATTTTGAAATCCTCATTTTCCTCGCAAATCTCGGCATTTTCTGCCTGACCGTTTGCAAGAACTGTTACCATATCATTGGTTGAGGTGTCACCATCAACACTTATCATATTAAAGGTGTCGGCAATATCAGAGGAGAGTGCTTTTTTGAGCATAGGAGCGGATATTGCAACGTCGGTTGTGATAAAAACAAGCATTGTTGCCATATTGGGGTGAATCATTCCGCTACCCTTAGCAATTCCGCCAATTTTGCAGGTTTTGCCGCCGACAGTAAACTCAACTGCAATCTCTTTTTCCACTGTGTCTGTGGTCATAATGCCCTCAGCGGCGGCTTTGCCGCCATCCTTGGAAAGGCCCTCTATTAGAGCGGGTATACCGTTTTCAATAGGGATAATATCAAGAGGCTGGCCGATAACGCCTGTTGAAGCAACAACAACATCATCAGCATTTATAGAAAGCTTTTTTGCGAGGATACCGCTCATTTTTTCTGCAATCTCAATTCCGTTTGCATTGCAGGTGTTGGCGTTTCCGCTGTTGCAGATAACAGCCTGAGCCTTGCCGTTTTCAAGATGCTTTTGTGTAACTAAAAGAGGCGCGCCTTTAACAAGATTTTGGGTGTAAACTGCCGCAGCGGTGCAGGGGGTGCTGCTTAAAATGAGCGAAAGGTCCCTTTTAGTGCGGTTTTTGCGAATTCCGCAGTGAATTCCGTTAGCAGTAAAGCCTTTTGCGGCACAAATGCCGCCCTGTATCTGTTTCATTTAAAGTTCCTCCGTTTTATACATTAAGTCCTGTCGCCTCAGGTGCTGAAAGCAGGATATTCATATTCTGAATTGCCGCGCCGCTTGCGCCTTTTCCAAGGTTATCAAAGCGGCTTACAAGCACAAATCTTTCCTCATTTCCCAAAACTGCTATCTGCATATCATCTCTGCCACTAAGCGCTGATGCCGAAAGGAAGCCCTCTTCATCGGCATTTTTATCAAAATGAACAACTCCAAACTTGTAATAGTCCTGATAACATTCGCAAATAGTTTTTATACTACCATTTATCTGCTCTGCCGAAAGCGGGATACTGACTTCCATACCGCTGTAAAAGGGAGCGACTATAGGACAGAAAATCGGTTTATTTGAAAGAAAGCAGAGCGCCGCCATCTCTTTAAGGTGCTTGTGCTGCTGCGAAAGGGCATACATTCTGGGGGCTGAAAGGAGCGGATTTCTGTCCTGCGCCTCATACTCTGCAATCATTTTCTTGCCGCCGCCCGAGTAGCCTGTTAGCGAGGTGCAGGAGAGCTGAAGGTCCTGCTGAATTATCCCCGCGCGCGCACTAAAGGCTCAACCAGCGCCACAAATCCGCTTGCGTGACAGCCGGGGTTTGCAATGCGCTTGGAGTTTTTGATTTTTTCGCGCTGACCTGAAAGCTCAGGAAAACCATATGTCCAGCCGCTATCTGTTCTGTGCGCCGTCGAGGTGTCAATAATGGCGGTGTCGGGATTTTCTAAAAGAGCTACCGCCTCAATAGCCGCCGCATCGGGCAGACAGAGAAAGGCAATATCAGCGCTGTTGAGCGCCTCTTTTCGTGCCTCTATGTCCTTTCTTTTTTCCTCCGAAAGGGTTATGAGTGAAAGTTCCTTTCTCTCAGAAAGGCGCTCTCTTATTCGCAGACCCGTTGTGCCTGCACTGCCATCTATGAAAACCTTTGTCATGTTTTTTCCTCTTTTATTTATTTTTTGTGAATATTTATGAATAATTATTCATAAACAACCAAACGATATGCATTATTATACAATACATATTACTGTTTGTCAAGAATAAAGCGGCATTTTTCTGCGGTTTTTACTGCTTTTTTATGTGTATTTTTTATTCATTGCCTTCTACCGCTCGTTTTTATGTAATTTTACCCCCAAATCCCCTTGTGCATATTATTTCAAATATGCAAAAAAGTCCCCGCCCTGCAAATGCAGGTCGGGGACAGTTTTTTTACAAAATATAGGTTATCTCTGAACTCTACCTGAGCCGTCGCCGCCAGCGAGCTTGGTAACCTCGTCAACGCTGACCTGATTAAAGTCACCCTCAATGGAGTGCTTAAGGCAGCTTGCTGCAACAGCAAACTCAATGATAGCCTGAGGCTCTTTGCCCTCGAGCATTGAATAGATAAGTCCACCGCCGAAGCTGTCGCCGCCGCCTACACGGTCAACAATGTGCATTTTGTATTTCTTGCTGAAATAGCACTCTTTACCGTCATAGAGCATAGCAGCCCAGTTATTATCATTTGCGGAAATGCTTTCACGAAGGGTGATAGCAACATATTTGAAGCCAAAGCGGTCAGCAAGCTGTTTTGCAACATCCTTATAACCGTCGTGGTTAACTTCGCCCTTGGTAACATCGGTGTTAGCAGCTTTGATGCCGAAGACATCAGATGCGTCTTCCTCGTTAGCGATGCAGACATCAACATAGGGCATAAGCTCTGCCATAACCTGACCTGCCTTTTCGCGGGTCCAGAGGTTTTTGCGGTAGTTTAAGTCACAGCTAACGGTAAGTCCCTTTTCCTTTGCCGTCTTAACAGCAGCAAGGCAAATCTCGGCAACATTATCGCCCAGAGCGGGAGTGATACCTGTAAAGTGCAGCCAATCTGCGCCCTCGAAAATGTCATCCCAATCAAAGTCAGCAACTGTTGCCTCTGCGATTGCAGAGTAAGCGCGGTCATAAATAACCTTGGAGGGGCGCTGAGAAGCACCTTTCTCAAGATAGTAGATACCAACGCGGTTACCGCCTCTTGTAATCTTAGAGGTGTCAACACCATATCTGCGAAGCTCATTTACAGCAGCTTGTCCGATATCGTGCTTAGGGAGCTTGGAAACGAAAGCAGCATCATAACCATAGTTGGAAAGAGAAACTGCAACGTTAGCCTCACCGCCGCCAAAGGTTGCGCCGTATTTATCAGCCTGAACAAAACGATAGTAGCCCTCGGGGGCAAGTCTTAACATAATTTCGCCGAAAGTAATAACTCTTTTCATTATCCTCTAATCTCCTTCAGTAGCGCTACTGCTTCTGCAACAAGCGCTTTAATTTTGTCAAACTCACCGTTTGTAATCATATCGCCGGGAACCATCCAGCTGCCGCCGCAGGCAAAAACCGCTTTGCAGCCAAGGTAGTCCTTAATATTGCTGACGTTAATTCCGCCGGTGGGCATAAATTTAACACTGGTGTAGGGAGCTGCCATTGCTTTAATCATCTTAACGCCGCCTGCAGCCTCTGCGGGGAAGAATTTAAGGTGATCAAGACCGAGAGCTAAGCCCGCCTCAACCTCGGTAGGTGTGCAAACCCCGGGAAGAATGGGATAGCCTTTCTTAAGGCAGTGTTTAACAGTTTCGGGGTTAAGACCGGGGCTGACAATGAATTTTGCGCCGCAAGCAACTGCTGTGTCTGCCTGCTCGGTGGTGAGAACAGTTCCTGCACCGATGAGCATTTCAGGATAAGCCTCGCTCATAGCCTTTATAGCCTCGGGAGCGGCAGCGGTTCTGAAGGTAACCTCTGCGCAGGGCATTCCACCCTCAACGAGAGCCTTTGCGAGAGGAACAGCATCCTCAACTCTGTCGATCTTAATAACAGGAATTACTCCCATCTCTCCGATCTGCTGGAGCATTTTTTCCATATACTTTCACCTCTTATGAGATTTAGCTCCAAAATGGAGCATTATTTAAAAATTACGGTTATATTGTAACAAATTACACTTAAAAGGTCAAGGGAAATTTAATTAGTTTATGCTTTTATTTATGCTTTTTTGTAATCTTCTTTCTTTTATTGTATTTACGAGCCTAAAAAATAATAGAAAAGAAAAAACCGAGGACGGATGTCCTCGGTTTTTTTGTTTTTAGTAGCCGACCTTCTCCCAGCACTCAAAGGGAGCTGCGAGTTCTTCGCTGATGTAAACCTGAGTCTTCTTGGTCTGTAGCATGGAGCTGGGAACAAGAGGAGTAACAGGTCCGTGAGTAACAAGGCGGGAGGTCATTCTCTGCCAGGAGGAGAATGTTCCGCAGGTTGCAAGTGCGTGAACCTCGATACGCTCCTTAGCGCGCATTACATCGATAGGTCCGATGGTTGCAGCCTTGGGAGGTACGTTTGCGATATCACCGGACTGACCGAAGGTACCGTTAAGAGAGTTCTGCATAATGGTCATTGGGTGGAGCTTTACGATCTGAGCAGGCTGATTGAGCCAAGCTTCAACATCGCCGTTGCCCATAAACTCGGGGATAGGATCAACGAATGCAACGTGACCTGTCCATCCGGGAGAGGTGGAGATAATATCTGCGCCGCCCTCGGAAACATCGTTGATGATCTTGGAATAATCATTGATGTTAGCGTTGGTGGGATAGTAAACATTCTCCATAGGCATTCTGAGCTTAGGATCGATCTGGTTTACCAGATACTTAATCATAGAGTGAGAGAAGCCCGCCTCATAGGTCTCAGGAGCAATATTGCCGTCCTGATCTGCCCACTCATCCTCTGCGAAGATGTGAACATTGGAGCAGTCAACACCAAAGTAGTTGATGAGCTGAGCAAGAGGAATGTAGGTGTCGGGCTCGGGGTTACCGAGAATCATAGTGAATTTCTTTCCTGCCTCAACTGCTGCTTTAAGTCTCGAGAAGAGAGTAGCAATGAGAACGGGATGGGGGTTCATCATAACCTTAACATCAAATTCGGGATGCCACCATGCCTCGCGTTTCTCAAGGTCTTTTCCGCTGAGCTTACGAACTCGCTCGCAGACCTCACGGTCCTTGAAGGGAACGAAATCAGCAGGTTCAAAATTGAACTTGGTTGCGGGTTCAAAGATAACGTCTTTCATAACTTTACCTTTCCTTTCAAAAATCTTTATTTGATAAAGACCACACGTGGTCAAAAATCACAAATTATCTTACAATTTCGCCGTCCATAACGACATTCTGAATGTTCATCATATAGTCACAAACCACAAAGTCAGCCTTAAAGCCGCGGCGAATTTCGCCTCTGTCCTTAAATCCGACCGCCTTGGCGGGGTTATAGGAAGCAAAGCTAAACACATCGACAATGGAGCATCCTGTATGTACCATCATATTGCGGCAGGCAACATCAAGGGTGAGCTTGGAGCCGGCGATTTCGCCCTCAAAGTCAAAGCAAAGATCGGTAACGCCCTCGTATTCGCCCTCGGGAACGGGGCCCTCGAAAACACAGGCATCGGAAATGAGAATAATGCGGTCCTTGCCCTTTATCTTGCGGACAAGACGCAGCATATAGGGATCAACGTGAATTCCGCGGCTGTCGCAGATAAGCTCTGCATACATATTATCGTTGTAGTTGACGGTTTCGTCAACACAAGGGGTGCGGCATTCGGGATACTTTTGCAGAGTACCTGTTGCGTTTAAGTGGTGAGTGCCGATTTTAAGGTCATATGGGAAAAGCTTTTCTATATCCTCAACGGTTGCCTCACTGTGCGCGACTGTGAAAACAACATCGGGGTTTTCCTTTTTGCAGTCGATGACAAAGTCCTCAATATTCTCTCTTTCGGGAGCAAGCGCCCAGGCTCTGGCATCCTTGCCGCCCTGCTTTATGATATCCATATAGTCAGCGGCATCAACGCTCTTGTCCCAAGGGTTGTTTTCCCTATCAGCGCCGAATTTGGGGTTTAGGTAGGGGCCTTCCATATAAAAGCCGCCAAAGTTAGGCAGGTCGCCTCTCTTAACAGCAGCCTGAATATCGCGTGTTGCCTTTATAAACTCCTCTTTGTTCATATTAAAATAAACAACGGGCAGAACGGTTGTAACACCGTGGTCGAGGATTATCTCGCCTGCTACCTTGGGTTCTTCATAGAACCAATGAGGACCCGCGGCGTGGGTGTGGATATCCACAAGACCGGGGCCGACAAATTTTCCTCCTGCATCTAAAACCTCGGCGCCCTCGGGCACAACAACCTTTTTGCCGAAGTCAACTATCTTGCCGTCCTCACACAAAACTGTGGCATCAGGGATAAGGTGGTCACGCATAACGAGCGTTGCATTGATAATTGCAAGCATTATATTACCTCCTGAAAATGACAAATATTTTATGCTTTACGGTGCTAAAAAATAGGCAGAAAATATTTATCATAATTTTCCATTATATTCTATTCTATCATACTTTTTTAAAAAATCCAGCATAAAATAGCGAAATATTTAAATTTTAAGAGTATTTTTTAAAGTTTTCATTTTAAAGGTCTGTTCTTTTGCCTTTTTAAGCAAAAAAACAGAAAAATCCCCGCCATAAAGGCGGGGATTTGCCCTATTTTTGTTATTTAATAACCTTTACGAAAACAAGAATAGAGAGAACAATTCCGATGAGAGAATACAAGCCTACAAGGCTGCCAAGAAGACCAAAAAGAATTCCGATCAGGGGAATCAGTGCAAGAATTCCGATAACCAAGCCGCAAACTACACCTATTACAACATAGATGATTAAGGAAACAATAAATGAGTTTACCTCGGTAGATTTGAATGCATGGGGGAAAAGTTTCTTAAGTGTGTCCATTTTACTTTCTCCTTTTATGCTTAAATTGTACATATATTCTATCAAATTTCTCGGTATTTGTAAAGAATTTTTACATTATTTTTTAAAATACAACAAAACGGTTACTGTTATGATTTTTCGGCAGGAGCACCTCCACCAAAACGGGAGGAGCAAGCCCCTCCCCTACAGAAAACCTATTACTTCTTACCTTTTACCTATTACCTCATCCTATCCCTCCACCACCTTCGGTGGTCCCCCCTCTAGGCGAGGGAGGCTATAAAATCTCCGTTGACTTCTCAAGACACAAAACCGTCCCCTGTCTTTAGCGCTTTTTAGTTCAATTCCATTTTTTGTAATTGCATCTATCCATTATCAATATATCATTTAAATTATCTGATAAAACAGTCTCTAATTAAAATGAGTAAAAAAAGAAAAGCGTCCCACTTTCATATGAAAATGGGGCGCTTTTTAAGTTTAAAATTTTAGCGATTTTTCAGAGCTTGAAAATTCACGAACCCGCATAAATAAAGGGTTTGTTGAGCTTTTCTTATTTCTGATCGCGGATTGCAGCCTGTGCGGCGGCAAACGAAGTGAGGAGATTGTGGCATTACTCTGTTTACGACCATTTATACCTAACGAGGTTGGCGAATTATCGGGACTAAATCTGAGATACCAGTCAAAACCGTCTTCTCTCACAACGACTTTTGTAACGAAAGCCTTTATGACATCTTCCGATATGTTCTCAACGGCATCTGGATTTACCGATTGTTCCAAATAGAACTTTAAGATTTTGATTTTCTCATCGTGAGAAACATCTGTGGGTTTCTTCTCTTGAGGTTTCAAATCTATGAGTTCTTTTTGGAGCTTTCCAATCTGCGTCTCGATTTCCTCTTTCTTGGTCTGAAAGGTCTCGCGAGTAATTTCGCCGTCTGCTCTCATCTCAATAAGATTATTTAAACGCTTATTTAATTTTTCAATCTCGGCTTCTTTTTGTTTAATCAACCGAGCATTGTTTTTGGTGTCTTGTTTATCATCAATATGCTTTTCCAACATTGATTGTGCAAGGGCGAGAATTTCAACCGTGTTCTGTAAATACTCTTTAAAGATGTGCTTAACCATCATCTGTAATTTCCAACCCGCTATCATTGGAGTTCTACACACACCCTCAGTAGATAACCCCTTGTTCATTCTGGTTGTTATAGAGCCACTTCTTATTGAACTATAGCATTGATAACCATACTGAGTTTCATTATCGGTTCTATGCCATATTTTACGATTAAATTTATGACCACATTCGCAAATAAGTAGTTCTGTCCAAACATCACAGCCTCTCTTTTCTCCGAGAGGTTTTCTTCTGCCTGATACATCGGTAGGCAGTTCTCTGCGTCGTTTAGCAATCATCTCTTGAACCTTATCAAACTCTTCCTCGGTAATAATTGGTTCGTGTCTGCCACGCACCTTTGTATATTCCATATCACCAAAGTTACGAATTCGTTTTTGTTCGAGATAATCAGAGACAAACTCTTTATGATAAGTAA
>JAXJQH010000008.1:0-21281 GCA_036311245.1 Oscillospiraceae bacterium
CACACGGTATTAAGGTAGTGGCTGATATAACCGACGCTGAGTTTGTTTATGACAGCGGCGTTGAAATGATAATTCTTCCTGGTGGAATGCCCGGCACCCTCGAGCTTGAAAAAGCTATTTCTGTTAATTTTGCGCTTGAGCAGGCTGATAAAGAGGGAAAATATATTGCGGCGATATGCGCCGCACCCTCTATTTTGGGTCATAAAGGACTTCTCAGAGGAAAAAAAGCCTGCTGCTATCCGGGTTTTGAAGAGCAGCTTATTCACGCCAATGCTACAACTGACCGCGTTGTTGTTGACGGTAATATTATTACTTCCCGCGCAGCAGGAACTGTTTTTGAATTTGCTCACAAGCTTATAGAGCTTTTGCGCGACAAAGAAACTGCCGATGGAGTTATTGCTTCAATACTATGCAAAAAATAGATATCAGAAAAGTAAAAAATGACTATCGCGCCAAGACAAAGGAATATCGCATGTCACTTTCCTCACAGGAGAAAGATGCTCTCGATGATAAAATTTTTCAGAATTTATTTAGTCTTGAAAAATTTCTTGATGCCAAAACTGTTTTGTGTTATATGTCAAATCCCTCAGAGGTTAATACCCGTAGAATTATTTCAAAGCTGTTTTCTGAAGACAAAACAGTTGCCTTGCCTAGGTGTATAGATGATTCTCGGGATATGGAGTTTTTTTGTGTTACCTCTTTTGACCAAACAGAAAAACACACCTTTGGCGTTTATGAGCCTACTGTTAAAAAATGCGAGCGCCTGCGTGATTTTCGAAACTCTGTGTGTATTCTGCCGGGTCTCGGCTTTGACAGAGAGGGGTATCGCCTAGGGTACGGAAAAGGCTACTATGACCGATTTCTTTCGTCATATAAAGGAATTAAGATAGGTATTTGCTACGAAAAATGTGTTTTCGAAGAGCTTCCGCGAGGATATTTTGATGTTTCGGCAGATATTGTTGTAACCGAGAATGAAATCATTTATATAAAAAATACCAAGGGAATAGGAAAAAATTATGGAAGAAAAAAAGATAAATGAAATAATTGAAGAGGCAAAGTTTTTACAGCAGGAAAGCGAAAACCAGCCTGAGGTTATTGCTGAGGAAGAAGTAAACGAACCTGCGGTTGCAGAAGAAGCTCAAATTATGCCGCAACCTGCAAAAAAGAGCAAGAAAAGTAAAAAGTGGGGGCTGCTTGTTCGCACTATTATTATCCTTGCGCTCTCTGTAATGTTTTCGGTAATTATAATTTTTGGATTTAAGGATATCTATGGGCTTGATTTTGATGCAGTAGATGAAAAGGATGTTTATATCGAAAAAGGCTCAAGCACAGCGCAAATTGCACAGACGCTTTATGAAAACGGAATTATAGAGCAGCCGCTTTTGTTCAGAGTTTATTGCAAGCTTGGTGATAACGGAAATTTCCAATACGGATACCACACCCTTGCAGGAAATATGTCCTACTCTGAGATTACAAGTGAGCTTAAAAAGCTTGCAAAAAAAGAGGATGTAGTAGAGGTAACTGTTGTTGAGGGCTGGAATCTTTATGATATAGCCCTTGAACTTAAAGAAAAGAAAGTAATTGCCGATATAAACGAATTTGTTAAGGCGGTCGAGCGTATGGAGGTTTCATACGATTATCTTAAGAATGTTCCCGATAACGACTACCGTTACTATAAGTATGAGGGATATTTTTATCCCGATAAATATGAGTTTTACACAGGAACTGATGACCATGAGGGAATAGCAAAGAAATTCTTTGCAAACTTTGAGGCGCATCTTAATTCTGAAATTAAAACTGCAATAGAGGAGTCGGAATATTCGTTTGATGAGATAATCACCATTGCATCGCTGATTCAGGCAGAAGCAGGCGATGTAAATGAAATGGGAAAGGTGTCCTCGGTTTTCCACAACCGCCTAAAGAGCACCTTGTTCCCCAATCTGCAATCGGATGTTACCATAAATTATGTAGAGGATGTCATAAAGCCTACCGTTGCATATGCCGACCAGAATCTTTATGATGCATATAATACATACAAGCGAACAGGCCTTATGCCGGGTCCCGTCTGCAACCCCACCAAGGAGGCAATTCGCGCAGCGCTTTTCCCAAATGATACAAATTACTACTATTTCGTAACCGACCATACAGGAAAATACTACTATTCCACCACCTATGCGCAGCATCAGAGGAACTGTAAAACTGCGCAGAAAGTAAACGATAGATTAAAACAGGAAAATTAGTGATAAATTATGAAACCTGAATTATTAAGCCCCGTTGGGGATATGGAACGCTTGGATTCGGCGCTCTGCTTTGGCGCAGACGCAGTCTACCTCGGCGGAACAGAGTTTGGAATGCGTGCCGCTGTTGCCAAATTTGATTTTGATAGCCTTAAAGCGGCTGCCAAAAAGGTTCACGCCAAGGGCAAAAGGGTTTATCTAACCTGCAACACTCTTCCGACAAATGCCGAAATGGATAGAATGGAGGAGTATCTTAAAAATGCAGTTGCTTGCAATGTGGATGCCTTTATTGTTTCGGATGTCGGAGTTCTTTCGCTTCTTAAAAAGGTTGAGCCCGAGGCTGAAGTTCATATTTCAACACAAGCGGGCATAGTAAACTACGCATCTGCAAACGCATTTTACGATATGGGTGCAAAGCGAGTTGTGCTTGCAAGAGAGCTTTCTTTTGATGATATCCGCACACTGCGCGATAAAACAAACCCGAGCCTTGAAATCGAAACCTTTGTTCACGGCGCTATGTGTATGTCCTTTTCGGGCAGATGCACCATCTCAAACTACTTAAATCACAGAGATGCAAACCGAGGAGAGTGCTCGCAGCCCTGCCGCTGGCAGTATTACCTGATGGAGCAAAAAAGACCGGGAGAATATTTTCCCGTTTTTGAGGAAAAAGAAGGCACGTATATTTTAAACAGCAAAGACCTTTGTATGATTGAATACATTGATAAGCTTTGCAAGGCGGGTATTTCTAGCCTAAAGATAGAGGGAAGAGCAAAGTCTTCTTATTATGTGGCTGTTGTAACTAATGCCTACCGCCACGCCATAGATTACTATTTTGAGCACGGCAGTATGCCAACGGGCGAAGATGCCTGGATGCTCGAAGAGGTATATAAGGTCAGCCACCGTGAATATACAACCGGCTTTTATTTTGGCCGTCCACCCGAGGGACAGTGCTACCAAAGCGGAGGCTATGTACGCAATTTTGATATTGTCGGCTTGGTTGAGTCCTGCGAAAACGGCAGAATTTTCTTTACATCCAAAAACGGTGTGAGAGCAGGGGAGAGCGTTGAAATTATGCCGCCCGACAGAAAGCCTTTTGAAATCACGGTAAAAGAGCTTTTCGATGAAGAGGCACGCGAGTTTGTAGATTTTGCAAACCACCCTATGGGCAGCTATTCTTTTACTTGCAAAACGCAGGTACCAAAGGGCAGTATGATAAGAATACAAAAATAAAAAAGGCTTCGGGCATTTGCCCGAAGCCTTTGTGCTTTTTATACATTAAAACGGAACAGGGTAACATCTCCGTCTTTCATTACATATTCTTTTCCTTCTAATCGGACAAGACCTTTTTCCTTTGCAGCCGTAATGCTTCCGCAAGCCATAAGGTCATCATAAGAGATGATTTCCGCCCTGATAAAGCCTCGCTCAAAATCGGTGTGGATTTTTCCTGCTGCCTGAGGCGCTTTTGTGCCTTCCTTAATTGTCCAGGCGCGAACCTCCTGCTTTCCTGCGGTCAGATATGAAATAAGACCTAACAGAGAATAAGATTCTTTTATAAGTCTGTCAAGACCTGACTGAGAAAGACCAATATCCTCAAGGAACATAAGCTTGTCCTCATCGGACATACCCGAAATTTCGTCCTCGATTTTTGCGCATATCGAGAGAACACCCGATGATTCTGAAGCTGCAATCTCACAGACCTCTTTGTAAAAAGGATTTTCTTCAATTCCGCCGAGGAAATCATCCTCCTTCATATTGGCGGCGTATATGACGGGCTTGTCTGAAAGGAGCGAAATGGTTGAAAGGATTTTGTCCTCATCCTCGCTGCGCTCCAAAGACCTTGCTGATTTTCCTTCTTCAAGATGGGTTTTAAGCCTCTCTAAAAGCGCAATTTCAGTAGCTAGAGATTTGTCGCCCTTTAATGCTTTCTTAGTGCGGTCAATTCGGCGGTCAAGAACTTCGATATCAGAGAAAATAAGCTCTAAGTTTATTGTTTCAATATCGCGTGCAGGCCCTACAGAGCCATCAACGTGAATAATGTTGACATCCTCAAAGCAGCGCACGACGTGAATTATAGCATCAACCTCGCGAATGTTTGCAAGGAATTTGTTTCCGAGCCCCTCTCCCTTCGATGCTCCTTTTACAAGACCTGCAATATCAACAAATTCGATAACGGCATAGGTCTTTTTGTCTGAATCGTACATTTTTTCAAGAGTGTCAAGACGGCTGTCAGGAACGGTAACCATACCGACATTTGGCTCTATTGTGCAGAAAGGGTAGTTTGCGCACTGCGCTCCTGCATTGGTAATAGCATTAAAAAGGGTGCTTTTTCCGACATTCGGAAGCCCTACGATACCAAGTTTCATTGATGCTTCATCCTCCGAGAAATAGATGTTTTTTAACTATTATAGAATAAACTTATCGTTTTTTCAAGTTAATTTAACATAATTTTCTCTTGTTTGATATTTACAAACACACAAATGATGTGGTATACTAAATTAAATATTATTTAACCAAATTTTAGGAGTTGAAACTATGGTCACGGATCTGGAAAAGAATTTCGGTTGCTGCGTTTTCAGCGATGATGTTATGAAAGAGCGGCTGCCGCAAGATGCGTACAATAGCCTCGTTTCCACCATCAAGGAGGGGCTGCCTCTAAATCCCGAGCTTGCAGAAACTGTTGCAGGCGCTATGAAGGATTGGGCAGTAGAGCAGGGAGCTACGCACTTTACACACTGGTTCCAACCGATGAATAATATAACCGCAGGTAAATTTGATGCTTTTCTTACCCCCACAGAGGATGGCAAGCCTATGCTTGAATTTTCGGGAAAGGAGCTTATTAAAGGTGAGCCTGATGCATCAAGCTTTCCATCGGGCGGCCTTAGAGTGACCTTTGAAGCCAGAGGTTACACTATTTGGGATCCCAATTCTCCAGCATTTGTAAAGGATAAGAGCCTTTATATTCCCACAGCGTTTTGTTCCTATACGGGAGAAGCTCTTGACCACAAGACACCTCTTGTCCGCTCCTCAGCAGCAATCTCCAAGCAGGCAGTTCGAGTTCTGCGTGCCCTTGGTGACGATAAAACTATGCGTGTCATACCCACAGTAGGCGCAGAACAGGAATATTTCCTTGTAGACCGTAAGGATTATGAAAACCGCTTAGACCTTAAGATTTGCGGCAGAACTCTGTTCGGTGCAAAAACTGTAAAGGGTCAGGAGCTTGGTGACCATTATTGCGGCAGAATTCGCCTGCGTGTTTCAGAGTTTATGCATAAGCTTGACCACGAGCTTTGGAAGCTTGGTGTCAGCTCTAAAACAAAGCATAATGAGGCTGCTCCCGCACAGCACGAGTTAGCTCCTCTTTATTGTGAGGCTGATAAGGCTTGCGATCATAATCAGATAGTTATGGAAACTATGCGCATTGAGGCTAAAAAGCTCGGTCTTGCTTGCCTGCTTCACGAAAAGCCCTTTGACGGAATTAACGGCTCAGGTAAACATAATAACTGGTCTCTTGCAACGGATTTAGGCGAAAATCTTCTTAAAAGCGGTAAACATCCCGAGCAAAACCTTAAGTTTTTGACATTTCTTTGCGCAGTAATTATTGCGGTTGACCGTTATCAGGATATGATTCGTTTTTCTGCTGCATCGGCAGGAAATGATTGCCGCCTCGGCGGACACGAAGCACCCCCGAGCATTATATCCATTTATCTTGGCGATGCCCTTACAGAGATACTTAATAATATTGCGCAGCATAATGCGCAAAATGAGCTTAAAACCAAGAAAATTTTGGATGATGTCGCTGTTTTGCCGACACTAAGCTGTGACGCGTCAGACAGAAACAGAACATCGCCCTTTGCCTTTACAGGTAATAAATTTGAGTTCCGTATGGTGGGCTCGTCGGCTTCTGTTGCTGTTTCTACATACATTATGAACACCGCTTGCGCAGAGGCGCTTGAGTTTATTGCCGAAAGGCTTGAAAAAGCAACATCTGCCGATGAGGGTGTTATTGAGCTTGTTGCGTATACCATGAAAAATCACGACAGAATAATATTTAACGGAAATAACTATTCCGAACAGTGGCTTTGTGAGGCAAAGCGCCGCGGTCTTTGCATTATGAGAAGCACCGTTGATGCCGCAAAGGCACTAACAGATGAGAAGAATTTAGCACTTTTTGAGAAATATCACGTTTTAAGCAGAGTAGAGTGCCATTCGAGATATGAGATTAGTTTAGAAAACTATGTCAAAACTATAAATATTGAAGCAGGCACTATGCTTGAAATGGCAGCAAGACAAATTCTTCCCGCTTGCATTAAATATGCGGGAGATGTTGCTGCTTCAGCGGAAAATCTCAAAAAGGTTGGCTCTGCCTGCAGGTCTGTTGAAAAGCTTTGCAGAGAGCTTTCTGCTCATATTGATGAAATTTCAACCTGCATAGATGCTCTCAGCCAAAAGACCAAGAAGCTTTGCGATATTGAAGGTACTTTTGCTCAGGCACAGTGGTGTCAGGATGAAGTTATTTCAGCTATGAACGCACTTAGAGCCGCTTGTGATGCTATTGAGCCTATTGTCGACAGCAAGTACTGGCCGATGCCTAATTATACCGAGCTTCTTCACAGAATATAAAATTAAAAAGAGGTGAGCGATTTGAAAAAGATTTTATGGCTTCTTAGCTTGATTATTGCTTTTTCGTCGCTCGCCTCTTGTTCTTCCAAAGCCCCTGCATCCAATAAAAGCGGGGTGGAGATAACAAGTAGCGAGACTATAAAGACAGACCCGACAAGTCAGGAACATATTTTTTCTCTCCCGTATTTTACAAGCGATTCGTTAAACCCATATGCTGCAAAGCAGAGCGCCAATTTCTATTTGGGTACATTGCTTTACGACCCGCTTTTTAAGCTTGATAAAAATTTTAAAGCTACAGCGGTTATTGCAGATACAGTAACGCAAGAGGGGGTAAGCTGCACTGTTACAATAAAAAAGGGGCTTAAATTTTCTGATGGCAGCAATATAACTGCTCAGGATGTTGCAGCTTCGTTTAAAACAGCTAAAAGCAGTAGCTTCTATTCTGCAAGGCTTAAAAATGCAATTTCCTGTACAGTTAAGGGTGATTCGGTTGTTTTCTCACTTAAAACCGCCGAAATAAATTTTGTAAAGAACTTAAATTTTCCGATTATAAAGGGTGGGTCAACCGAGAGTCGCGCTGTGGGTAGCGGAAGATATGCTTTTGCCGAGCAAGAAAGTCCTCTGTCATTTTGCATAAATGCCTTTAACTCTCAGAAAGCCTCAACAATTAAAAACATTTCACTTGTAGAAATTCACAAATATTCAACACTGCCGTATATGGTAAAAATCGGAAGTGTAAATTTTGTTTATGCAACCTCCGGTTTTGACCTTAAAACAGCAGCAGCCAAAACCTCATCTGTTTTAACGAATAATCTTGTGTATCTCGGGGTAAACAGCTCAAATCCATACCTTGCAAATCAGGATTTCAGAAAAGCAATATCACTGCTTGTTAATAGAAAGTCTATTCTGAGCGATGCCTATGCAAATGCGGGATACGCTGCAGCAGCGCCTTTTCACCCGCAGGCTACTGACTTAAACACCGAGGATTTTCCCTTTGACCTAACAAATGCGCAGGCGGCTGCAGAGCTTTTTGCAATAGCGGGTCTTACTGAGAAAAATCAAAACAATATTTTTACCGCTTTAGATTCCACTCCCATAACCCTTCGCCTTGCTGTAAATAAAGATAACTCTGCTCGCACAAGAGCGGCGCAGTCTATAAAGCTTTCACTTGAAAGTGCAGGAATTGCTATCGAAATTATTGAGGAAGATGCAGAGGCTTTTAAAGCCCGTATTTCCTCAGGAGATTATGACTTGTTTATAGGCGAGGTTAAGCTTACTCCCGACAATGATATCTCAGAGCTTCTAATCAAAGGGGCACTTAACTCCTGCGATGACGGCGGTGAAACACTCGCGGCATACGATCAGTATACATCAGGAGAAATAGTTCTTGCGGATTTCCTGCGCACCTTTGATTTAAAAACACCGTTTATCCCCATTCTGTATAGAAATTCAACAGCGGTTTTTTCGGGAACTCTCAGCGGAAACGGAACTGTTACCGAGTACGATGTATTTGCTGATATGGAAAACTGGGTATTTTAACTTATGAAAAATGCGATTATGAATATTAGAAAAAATGATATTGTAGAGCTTAATATAACTGCTATGTCTTCAGATGGAAGCGGTATCGGCAGACTTGGTGACCTTGTTGTTTTTGTTCCCAACACAGCGGTTGGAGATGTTGCGAAGGTAAGAATAGTAAAGGTCTTAAAAAGTTATGCTTTCGGCAGGGTAGAGCAGATAATAACAGAATCTGAGAACAGAATTAAAAATGATTGCCCCGTTTTTGAAAAATGCGGCGGCTGTGCTTACAGACATTTAAGCTATGAAGCTGAAACGCGCTGTAAGGCTCAGCAGGTTTTTCACAATGTTAAAGCCATTGGTAAAACTGATTTTGAGGCAGGGGATATTATTTGCGATTATGATAAAACCCAGCGATACCGTAATAAAGGTCAGTACCCCGTAGGAATAAATGAAAAAGGCGAAATCGTTTTTGGTTTTTATGCCCCGAGGAGCCACCGCATTATTCCTGTTGAGGATTGTGCTCTACAGCCCGAAATTTTTTCAGAAATTCTATTTGAAATAAAGAGCTTTTTAACTCAAAAAAAGCTGTCAGTGTATAACGAAACTACTAAAAAGGGACTTTTTCGCCATATTTATCTGCGTCAGGGTAGTGTCAGCGGTGAAATTATGGTTTGTTTAGTTGTAAATGGAGAAACCTTTACAGATAAAAATGAACTATGTGACCGCCTTACATGCAGGTTCTCGCAGATAAAAAGCATTGTGCTCAATGTTAATAAAACAGAAAATAATGTTATCTTAGGCGAAAAGTGCATTACCCTGTGGGGCAGTGACACAATTTCTGATACAATGTGCGGCTTATCTGTAAAATTATCGCCGCTGTCGTTCTATCAGGTAAATCACGATATGGCAGAGCGGGTGTATGGGCTTGCCGCAGAGCTTGCAGCTCCAGAAAAAAATGAGACATTGCTTGATTTGTACTGCGGAGCGGGACTTATCGGACTCTCGATTGCTGACAAGGTTGATAAAGTTGTTGGAATCGAGGTTATCCCTGAGGGTATTGAAAACGCAAAGCAAAATGCTAAAAACAATTATATAAATAATGCTGAATTTTTCTGCGGCGACGCCTCTCTTATTTCAAAGCTTTTAGAAGAGGGATATCGGTTTGATATAGCGGTTGTTGACCCGCCTCGCAAGGGCTGCAGTGCCGAAGTTTTAGATGCTCTGGTAGACAGCGGCGCAAAAAGAATAGTTTATGTTTCCTGCAATAGTGCAACCCTCGCAAGAGATATAAATATCTTGAGCCAAAACGGCTACAGCGTAAAAAAGGTTATCCCCGCCGACCTCTTTCCTCGCACAGTTCATTGTGAAAGCGTCTGCCTACTTGTTAGAAGCTAAATTTAAAAGCCCTTGAGCCGAGCGCACAAGGGCTTTTAATTTTATAACTTTAGGCGTAATTTGAGAACATATCAAGACCTGTAAGAATTCCCGCTTTAACCAAAAGAGAAAGCAGCAGCATAATAATGCCACTTGTTATAACCCCCAGAACAATAGCGGGAATAGCCTTTTTAAGGCGCATGCGCAGAATAGCGGCAATCAAAGAGCCTGTCCAAGCTCCTGTTCCGGGGAGAGGAATGGCAACAAAGATATATACGCCCCAGAATTCTGCCTTTCCTAGAGTATGTGCTTGTCTGTCGGCGCGGTCAATGATTTTTTGAAAAAAAGGTCCTATTTTTTTTATTTTAGAAAGCTGAGTTAAAATATATTTGCCAAAAAGAATAATAAACGGAACAGGAACAATGTTTCCTATAACGCTGATAATGTAACACAGAGGGAGAGAAAGCCCCCAGCCGACTCCAATTGGAATAGCGCCTCTAAGCTCTATAATAGGAACCATTGAAACGAGAAAAAGCAAAAGGTATTTTTTAAACACCCCATCAACTCCTAAAAACATAAATGATTATTCATTATAGATTATTTTACCTGATTTGTAAAGCATTTAACAAAAAAGACTTTAAAAATGTGATTTTATTTGATATAATTAAAAAAGAATTATACTCGGGGGTTAAAATGTAATGAAAAAAACACTTAGCTGGCTTGTTATTCTTTGCATAATTGTTCCGATGTGCTTTGTTTCATGCGCAAAAAAGGACGAGGGCGGCACTTCTGCCGTATCATCGGGAATTTCATATCAGGAAACATCTTCAGAAATTGCTAAAACTGAAGGTGATGGAGAATTCACCTTCGCTTTTGACCCTTATGTGCTTCCCTTAGAGATTAAAAGCGCGCTTGGTAGCACAAGTTACTATAAGGCATTTGTAGATGCCGTTTTGGCTTCGGAAGAAAGAGTGTCTGTGCCGTCAAGAGATTATTATGACAAAATTCGCTTTGCTATGGGAGAATGCTTTCCGTTTTCAGCCCTCGTTTCGGGCTATCGCTATGACAACGAAAAAAATCAAATTTTAATTTCATATAACTACACCCAAACCCATATTGAAAAGATAAATAATTTTGAAAAATCTGTGCAAGAGATTTTTGATGAATGTGTAAAAAATACAGACGGCGATGTTATGGCAGCAATTTCACTTTACTCTTGGATTTCACAAAACATCACTATAACACAGGACAACACCGTTTCCGACAAACCCAACGATGACACTGCTTCCTCTGAGATTGCGTCAGATGAAACAGAATATACACAAGATGACGAAAATGAAATAAAATCGGATATCTACAACACGCTTATTGAGAAGAAAGGAACAGCTGCATCTGTAGCCTCACTTTATAATTTCCTTCTTATGCAGCTTGGAATTGAGTGTAAAACTGTAAGCGGCTGGAACTCCCAGAGCTATAAAACCTGGAATATGCTTGAGCTTGACTCTAAGTGGTATCACTGCGATATTACATCTGAACAGAAAGAAACCGATGGCGAGGGTCTTAAATATTTTGGAATGACCGAAAAAATGGCATCTGAAATTGTTGGAGGAAATGAAATTTATACAGGTCAATTTACTTGGTTTACAAGTGATTTACCTAAATCAAACTCCACCCGTTTTAAAGATTTTGTTAATATAGTTAGCTGGGAAATGAACACAAATAGGGACGGAATAGTCGCATTTACTGATGAATACAGCCGTTTTTCGTGGAATATTAAGGATTAGTAAAATTTATTCCAAGGAAATAAAAGGTTAAAAGAATGTTCACGAACTTGCGTTATACTTACGGCGTGAGAATAAAAATCGGGAGTTGAACAAAATGACACAAAATACAATCCTTGTTGTTGATGATGACAAGAATATTTGCGAACTGCTTCGCCTTTATCTTGAAAAGGAGGGCTATGCAGTCACGCTGGCATTTGACGGGCAGGAGGGACTTGAAAAATTTCGTGCGCATACGCCTGACCTTATCCTTTTGGATGTAATGATGCCTAATATGGATGGATGGCAGGTCTGCCGAGAAATTCGCAAAACCTCACAGTGCCCCATTATTATGCTCACCGCCAAGAGCGAAACTATTGATAAGGTTCTCGGTCTTGAACTTGGTGCTGACGATTATGTTGTAAAGCCTTTTGACTCCAAAGAGGTTGTAGCGAGAATTAAGGCTATTCTTCGTCGTGCATCTATAGCTTTTGAAGCCGAAAATACAAGCAAAAAGATTGTTTCTTATAATAAGCTTTCCATCAATCTCGAAAGCTATGAATTAAAGGTAGACGGGAAAACAGTAGACACTCCGCCCAAGGAACTTGAGCTGCTTTTTCATCTTGCAAGCAACCCGAACCGAGTTTACACTCGTGACCAGCTTCTTGATGAGGTTTGGGGATTTGAGTATTTCGGTGATTCAAGAACTGTTGACGTACACGTTAAACGCCTTCGCGAAAAGCTTGAAGGAGTTTGTGAGGAATGGAGCCTTAAAACTGTTTGGGGCGTTGGATATAAATTTGAAGTAAAGGGAATTGAGTAGGGCAGTATGAGAAAAAGCCTGTTTGCAAAGTATTTTACGGTTTGTTCAGTTATAATATTGTCAAGCTTTGTCTTTTTGGGGACTATTTTCAGCGTTCTCGTTTCTCGTTATCTGCGAACTGAACGCCAGCAAATGCTTTCAGAAAACGTTGCTAAGGCAGTATCGTTTACACTTTATAACTACGAAATAAACAATAATGTGTACCTTGAAACGAGGTCACTGCGTCAATTTTATGCCTCTATGGCTGATGCTGCAAACGGCGTAATGTTCTTAACGGATATTGAAGGTAATACCCTTATATGCAGTGAAGACGGAACTTGTATTCACAAGCAAAAAAGCATTCCCAAATCAACACTGCTTATAATGGACGGCTCAACCGAATACGAGGAGTACGGAAGGCTTGGAGCAATGTATTCGTCATTTCACTATTCTGTGGGACGCGCTATCAGAGTAGGCGAAAAAGGTGATATAATAGGTTATGTATTTGCATCAACATCGGCAAATACAATAGGAGCGCTGCTATCGGATATAGTAAAGATGTTCCTTATAGCAGCCATTATAGCGATTTTAATGTCCAGCATAGTAATATATATTTTAACAAGTGTGCTTTCGCGCCCACTTCGCCAGATGAGTGCGGCTACAAAATCATTCAGCCGAGGAGACTTCTCAACAAGAATTACCTACCACAGTATGGATGAGGTTGGCGAGCTTGCGCTTTCCTTTAACCAAATGGCAGATTCCCTCTCTGAGCTTGAAATGATGAGGAAGAATTTTATTGCTAACGTTTCCCACGAGCTTAAAACACCGATGACAACTATTGGCGGATTTATTGACGGAATTCTTGACGGAACTATTCCTCAAAATCAGCAGGAACACTATCTTAAGCTTGTTTCAGATGAGGTAGGACGCCTTTCAAGACTTGTTAAAGCAATGCTGAACGTTGCAAAGATTGAGGCGGGCGAAACTAAAATAAACGCTACGGTATTTAACATAAGCGATATAATTTTTACAACTCTGTTCAGCTTTGAAAAGAAAATCGAGGATAAAAAAATTGATATCAGAGGTCTCTCTGAAATGGATAAAATAATGGTCTGCGGAGACCGTGACCTTATCCATCAGGTGTTATACAACCTCATTGATAATGCAGTTAAATTCTGCAATGATGAGGGATATCTGGAGTTTATTTCTAAATCCGAAAACGGAAAATGCTATATTCACGTCAAAAACAGCGGTAACGGTCTTTCAAAAGAGGAACTAAACCACGTGTTTGACAGATTTTACAAGACTGATAAATCCCGCGGCCTTGATAAAACCGGTGTCGGTTTAGGTCTTCATATTGTCAAAACCATTGTTGATATGCACGGCGGTGATATTACCGTTGGAAGTGTGCGGGGAGAATATACCGAGTTTATAATCGGTTTGCCGCTTTATATAGAGACGTCAGATGAAAAAAGCCCTACAGAACGGAAGTTTTTAAGAAAATAATCTTAATATTTAAGGTTTTTTTATTCATTTTTCTTAATATGTTCACATTTTCAATTTATAATATAAACAGCAAAACATAGGAGGATATTGTATGGCTGATGATAATATTTTTAACACCTCGAATCAGGAGCAAAAGCCAATGGAGCAAACTCAAAATACCGAGAGTGCGGCTAACTTAGAGCAAAATGCAGATAATATCGCGCAGCAACCTGATGAAACACCAAAAGCTGCACAGCAGCCTTTTTCTCAGGAAAATGCCGAGCCGCAAAATGCTCCTCAGGCAAATGAACAGAGCGGCTACTATACTCAGCAGAATACTGCCTATTCCTCTCAGGGAACATATTATAGCTATACCCCCAATCCTAATAATTACGGGGGACAATATAATAACGGGCAGCAGTATTATCAGCAAGGCTATTATAATGGCCAAGGCTACCAGCCACAGCAGCCAAAGAAAAGGCGCGGACTTAAAATCACTCTTTCTGTTGCGGGAATTGTTGCAGTAGCTACCCTTATTTGCCTTGTCGGGTATTGGACTGTCAGCGAGGGCTATAAAATTATAGCAGGAAAACATAATACATCTTCTGTTTCTTCAGAAAACGGTGACAACGGCGGGACAGGTTCATATGACCAGCTTGTAATTTACAAAAAGCCTGACGGCTCTGATGAGTATACAGTTAACAGTGACGGAACAATGAGTGCCGCTTCGGTTATTGATAAGGTAAGACCGTCTATTGTCGGCATTGTTCAGTATGTTAATGAAAACAATCAAATCCCTGTAATGAACAGCCAAGGCTCGGGTATTATTATCAGCGAGGATGGATATATCATAACAAACGCCCATGTTGTTGATGGCGCTGCTATGATAACCGTTGTTCTTGATAATGATGAGGAATATCGCGCAACACTAAAAGGCCTTGATAATCAGTCTGACCTCGCCGTGCTGAAAATTGAAGCCAACGGACTTACCGCCGCTGAGCTCGGTGACTCTTCTGAAACAGTTGTGGGCGAAAGCGTTATTGCTATTGGTAACCCAGGAGGACTTGATTTGGCTGGAAGCTGCACAGGCGGTATGGTTTCGGGACTTAACAGAACTATATCAAGTGACGCTACCGGATATGCTATGAGCTATATTCAGACAGACGCAGCTATAAACCCCGGAAATTCGGGCGGAGCGCTTGTTAATATGTATGGTCAGGTAATCGGTATCAATTCGGCAAAAGTCAGTGCAGACGGCTATGAGGGACTTGGATTTGCCATTCCTGTTAATGAAGCGCTACCTATCATAGGTGATCTTCGTAGCTATGGCTATGTTAAAAACAGAGCAAAAATCGGAATTACTTTTCAGCTTATAACCGAAACAGTTTCGCAGTATTATAACAACTCAATCCCTGCGGGTCTGCTGATAACAGAGATTGATAGAAGCTGCGATATAGCCACAAAGGGTGTTCAGACTCAGGATATAATTACTCACATTGATGGCAAGGCTGTTACTTCAACAAGTACTGTTTATTCAATATTGCAGAATAAAAAACCGGGCGATACCATTCACCTTACTGTGTATCGCATTGGAGCAAGGCTTACAAGCTCTAAAACCTTCGAGGTTGATGTAATTCTTGCAGAGGATAAGGGACAGTAATTTTTTAAAGCTCCGACAATTTGTCGGGGCTTTAATTTATGATGTTGACTTAAAGTAAAAAATATGCTTGAATATTTATAGAATATAGATGCGGAGAAAAACAATGACAGAAAATGAGGTTCTAAAATATCTGAATTTAAAAAATATCAGCCTGAATGTATTTGGCTCTGTTGATTCAACTAATAATGTCCTTCGCAAAATGGCAGATGAAGGTGCGGGCGAGGGAACGTGTGTGCTTGCAAATCAACAAACCGCAGGTAGGGGAAGAAAAGGAAGAAGCTTTTATTCTCCAAGCGGCAGTGGTTTGTATTTGAGCGTGCTTTTGCGCCCTCAAATGCAACCTGAGGATAGCCTTTTGATAACAACTGCTTGTGCTGTTGCTGTCAGCAGAGCGATAGAAAATATTTGCAAGGTTAAAACTTATATAAAATGGGTAAATGACATCTATATTGATGATAGAAAGGTGTGCGGAATTCTAACTGAAGCTGCAACTAACTCTAAAACCGAAAAGCTAAAGTATGTGATATTAGGTATAGGTATTAATCTTTATCAGCCTGAATGTGGTTTTCCGAGCGATATTTGCTCTGTGGCATCGTCTGTAATGAAGGACAAAAGAAGAGATACAGAAGACCTGAGAGGAGAGCTTGCGGCGGAAATTTTAAATCAATTTTTCTCAATATACCCTGATTTGTCAGATAATAAAATTTTTACAGAATATAAAAGCAAGCTTTTTCTTATGGGAAAGCGTGTTAGAGTGTTTTCAACTATGGATGAATATGATGCCCAGGTGTTTGATATTGATAAAGAGTACCGACTTTGTGTAAAGAAAGAAAATGGCGAAATTGTTAAGCTTGATTCGGGAGAGGTCAGCACAAAGATGTCTTGACTTTTTTAGCGGCTTGGGATATCATTTAGCTGTAATATGTATAAAGAAGGTAATTTTATGTATAAATTTAATGCAAAGCATGCGACAGAGCAGTGCATAAATTGGATAAAGGATTGGTTTGAGCAAAACGGAAAGGGTTGTAATGCCGTTTTAGGAATTTCAGGCGGTAAAGATAGCTCTGTTGTTGCGGCTCTTTGTACAAAAGCTCTTGGTAATGACCGTGTTATAGGTGTTTTAATGCCCAAGGGTGAACAGTTTGATATTGATTATTCGATCGAGCTTTGTGATTTTTTGAATATAAAATATTTTACCGTTAATATTGCAGAAGCTGTAGAGAGTATATACAAGGCAATAGGCAATTCTTTTGAGGTCACCAATCAGACACGCTTTAATCTTCCGCCGAGAATAAGAATGTCGGTGGTTTATGCTGTTGCTCAGTCTAATAACGGTCGTGTTGCAAATACCTGTAATTTATCTGAGGATTGGGTTGGATATTCTACCCGTTACGGAGATAGCGTTGGAGATTTCAGCCCGCTGTCCTGCTTTACCGTTGCTGAGGTAAAAGCAATAGGCAGGGAGCTTGGTTTACCCGAAAAATTCGTTGAAAAACCGCCTATTGACGGACTTTGCGGTAAAACCGATGAGGATAATCTCGGCTTTACCTATGCAACGCTTGACGCCTATATCCGAGAGGGAATAGAGCCAGATGCTGATATAAAAAACACAATTGATACTATGCACAGAAATAATCTTTTTAAGCTAAGCTATATGCCTTGTTTTTCATATGACCCCGAGAAATAATTTCAAGACTGACTTTCCTTTAAAAAATGAAAGTCAGTCTTGTTCTGCATTTTTGTTATAAAAAAATCTTATGGATAATTAAATTTGGCTATTTTTAATAAAAATTAAAAGTATGAAAAAATCTATTGTTTTTGAATAAAAAAATAAGTATAATATGACTTGATGAAAACTAATTGTTGCAATGATGGCATTTGCAGCAATATAGCATAAAATTAGAAACAAAAAATATCGGAGTAGTGCATAAAAGCACATCGGTCAGGAGGAAAAATGTCAATATTAAATCTATTTACAATGTGCGGGGGACTTGCGTTTTTTCTTTACGGAATGAACGTAATGTCAAATGGTCTTGAAAGGCTCTCGGGAGGAAAATTAGAGAGCATTTTAAGAAACGCAACCTCTAATCCCTTTAAAAGTCTGCTTCTCGGCGCAGGAATAACTATTGCAAGACAGTCTTCTTCGGCTATGACTGTTATGCTCGTTGGTCTTGTTAACTCGGGAATTATGCAGCTTTCGCAGACAGTCGGCGTTATTATGGGGTCTAATATCGGAACAACGCTTACGGCCTGGATTTTAGCAAGCGCAGGAATTGAATCTGATAATATATTTATAAGCCTATTAAAACCAAGCAGCTTTTCGCCCGTTCTTGCTCTTATTGGTATTGGCTTTATTATGATGGCAAAAAGTGACAAAAAGAAGAATCTTGGTAGCATTTTTGTCGGATTTGCGGTTTTGATGTACGGTATGGAGCTTATGCAGGATTCTGTAAGTCCTCTTGCCGATTCTCCCGAGTTTTCAGAAATATTAACCGCATTTAAAAATCCGATTATCGGTGTTTTAGTCGGAGCGGTATTCACAGGAATTATTCAAAGCTCTGCGGCTTCCGTTGGTATCCTACAGTCTCTTTCTATGAACGGACTTATTACATATTCTATGGCAATTCCCATTATTATGGGACAGAATATCGGAACCTGTGTAACCGCGCTTATTTCAAGTATTGGCGTTAATAGAAATGCAAGACGCGTTTCTGTTGTTCATATTTCATTTAACATCATTGGTACAGTTGTATTTATGGCAGCATTTTACGGAGCCGACGCAATTTTCAAATTTGCGTTTACTGATCAGATTATCACCCCCTTTATGATAGCGGTGTTTCACAGTATATTTAATGCGGCTACCACGTTGCTCCTTCTTCCTTTCTCAAAGATGCTTGTACGTATTGCAGAAAAGGTTGTTCCAGTAAAAGAAAGTACAGAAGAGTATGCTTTCCTTGATGAGCGTCTTCTAAACACTCCGTCATTTGCTGTTACAGAATGTATAAACCTTACTGTAAAAATGGCAAAGACAGCAAAGAAAACTATATGCGATGTTCTTGATATTCTTTGGGAATTTGACCAGAAAAAGTCTGATGAAATAAATGAGAACGAGGATTCTTTAGATGTGTTTGAGGATAAATTAGGCAGTTTTCTTGTTAAGATTTCCACTAAGGATATTTCAACCGCAGACAGTAATAAGGTTTCTATGATGCTTCACACCATAGGTGATTTTGAGCGAATTGGTGACCACGCGCTTAACCTTGTAAGAACCGCTAAGGAAATTGATGAGAAAAAAGTTGAGTTTTCTAAAGAAGCACAGAAGCAAATGGATGTTGCTGTTTCAGCTCTGAAAGAAATTCTTGAAATAACCTTTACAGCTTTTGTAGAAAATGATATTGAAAAAGCAAAAAATGTTGAGCCTCTTGAGCAGGTTATTGATGGTATTGCAGCAAAGATTAAAACAGATCATGTCAGCCGCTTGCAAAAAGGCGATTGCACTATTGAGTATGGGTTTATCCTTTCTGATATCCTTAACAATATTGAGCGTGTTTCTGACCACTGCTCAAATATTGCCGTTGCTTTGATTGAGGTCTCTCAGAATAGCTTTGATACCCACCAGTATCTAAACGCAGTTAAGATTATGGATAATGAAAACTTCAAAGAGAAGTTCCTTGATTATAGCGATAAATTCGCTCTATAGTAATAGTTTTAAAGCCCTGTAGCAACAGCTACAGGGCTTTTTTACATATATTTTCGTATTATAATAGGAGAGAGATAAATGGGATTTATAGGGATTTCCACCTCGTCGCCAATAGCAATTTCTCCAAGATTTTGAGCGTCGAGAACAAGATTTGTCATTCCGATTCGGCCTAAAGATACAGCGCATCTATCGTTTATCTTGCAAACAAGCGGAGTAGGGCGGAAAAAGAGCTTTAAATCATTAAATCCGTATCTCAATATGTCAATAAATCTGAAAGTGTCATTTGCCTTTGTAACAGCAATGCCATCTGCATATCCTGCGTTAACACAGGCGATTTTTTGCTCCACTTCCGTTTTAAATAAAGCGGCATAACCAATATTATGACCCTTAGGAAGAGTTCGAATATCTACGATTTGCCCGTAAAGCTTTCCAACTTTACACAATCCTGTTTCCCCGCAAATCGGGTTTACCCGTCCAATGAGGGCGGAGCCTGCCCGAACTGCAGTCAAATGCATATGCGGAAAGCGAAAAATAGCGGTAGAATTGCAGATATGCTTTATAGGAAATTCTCTGCCATTCTCTTTAAGTCTGTCAATAACCGAGCTAAAAATTTCAAACTGCTTTAAAGAAGGAGCGGCTTTTTTATTAAACGCAGAATGCAGATGGGTAAATATTCCCTCAACATTCAGGTTTTCAAGCTCGCATACCTTTTGTATTTTCTCGGTCTGAGCGGGTAAAAATCCATAACGCCCCATTCCTGTGTCGATTTTTATGTGCAGAATGGTTGTTTTGCCCTGAGCTTTGGATATTTCTGATATAAGCTGCGCGTTTTCAAGGCAATCTACAGAAAGGGTGACGCCGCTATCCACCGCCTTTTCAATATCCTCAGGGATACCGCAGGGGGTTAAAAGCAGGGCTTGCGCGTCGGGAAATGATTCTTTTAAAATCAGAGCATCATTAAGGTCGGTAACAGAAAAGTGCCTCAGTCCGCAATTATAAAGCTCGTTTGCAAAGGGAATAAGTCCCATTCCGTAGGCATTTCCTTTTAAAACGGCATAAATTCGCGCACTATTTGCTTTTTCACGCAAAATATCAATATTTTTTGCAATATCCTCGCGTTTAATAATAAATTTCTTTTCCATTTTAAACGATCCTTTTCTTTAGTCGTGCTTTTTCTTGCCTCTGTTTTTAATTCTGTATACAGTGCGGGTGCATAGAGAAAGGATATGACGAGCTTTTTGCATGAATTTGTAGACAAAAGGCTTTGTTACAAGCTCAAATTCACCAATAAATTCGGTAAGCTCGCCCGAAAAGCCTTTTTTGAATTTATATAGTCCGTACAATGGATTTTCAGGAGTCAGGTCTCCCGATACGCCTCTGAAATCATATATATCGCAGCCTGTATCAACTGCCCAGCGAATCATTTCGAGCTGAAGCAGGTAGTTTGGCATAACATTTCTGTAGGCATTAGATGATGCGCCATAGAGATACCAAACCTTGTTTCCGTAACGAATTGCAAGCGTTCCTGCAATAGGTTTGCCCTCATAATATGCCATATAAAGGCGGGCATTTTCTCCCATAGAGTCGAGCATATCTTCGAAATATGATAGAGGACGGGTTACAAAATTGTCCCTCATACCTGTTTCAAGCATGATTTCATAGAAGGTTTTTGCCGACTTTTTATCTTCGATTTTAACCTCAACTCCGTTTTTGAGCGCAACACGGATGTTGTAACGAGTTTTGCTGTGGAAAGCTGTCATAAGGTCATCAATACTCTTGCCCTTGACATCAAGCCTAAAAACAAAACGTGGCTGAGTACCCTCAAAGTTTTTGCCGTTTTTGCCTTTAAAGCCTGCGCTGTTTAACGCGGCAATGTACTGCGCCTCATCTGATTTAACATCGGGGTCAACAATAATAACACAAGCATTATGTTTTTTGCCCATTTCCTTTGCATCTGCAATAAGGGTATTGAGCATTTGCATATCGTGTATATCGCAAACAGGGCCTCTCGGAGCATACATAATGTTATATTTAGTGTAGGGAAGGCGGCGAATAAGAAATGCGATTGAACCAACTATTGCCCCTTCGCTGTTTCTTTCGAGTGCAACCTCATATTTCCAGC
>JAXJQH010000009.1:0-3996 GCA_036311245.1 Oscillospiraceae bacterium
TTCTGAATCTCGTGGGATGTTCTGAATCCATCGAAGAAGTTCAGGAAAGGAACTCTTCCTTCGATTGCAGCAAGGTGTGCAACAGGAGCGAGGTCCATAACTTCCTGTACATTGCTCTCAGCGAGCATTGCAAAACCAGTCTGACGGCAAGCGTATACGTCGGAGTGGTCACCGAAAATGTTGAGTGCGTGGGATGCAACGCAACGAGCGGATACGTGGAATACACCGGGAAGAAGCTCACCGGCGATCTTATACATGTTGGGGATCATCAGAAGAAGACCCTGAGAAGCGGTGTATGTAGTGGTGAGGGCGCCTGCGTTAAGTGAACCGTGAACAGTTCCTGCTGCACCTGCCTCAGACTGCATCTCGGATACCTTTACAGTTGTGCCGAAGATGTTTTTCAGGCCGGCTGCGGACCACTGGTCAACATAGTCAGCCATGGGGCTAGACGGTGTAATAGGATAAATGCCTGCAACTTCTGTGAACGCATATGATACGTGCGCAGCGGCATTATTACCGTCCATGGTTTTCATTTTTCTTGCCATTTTATATCCTCCTTAATATAAATAAAACAAAATATAAAAATGTGAGATAAAACTGCCCACAACAAGGCATTATATCACATATAATAGAATAACATTTTTATTTTAAAAAGTAAATAGTATTTTAAGGACTTTTTTCCATTTTTATGTACTTTTTTGGGTTTTATTTTGCTTTATCCCCTGCTTTGCCGAATGTATTGAAAAAATTACAATATTTTGATAAAATATTATTGTTTTCACGGTGATTTTAAGTTTTTGGGGCAAAATAAAACACAAATCATTTTGTGAAACGGAGATGCCTTTTTTGGAAACCATTGTTATTTTAATTTGCGCTCTTTTAGCCTTTATTTTGCTCGTTTTTCTATGTTGCGGAGCCATTGTTTTTCGCATTGCCTGCTGCCGAAACGGAAGATTAGTTTCAAAAATCATTTCCTCGGGGCTTGACAGAATTTACAGAGAGCACCCTGAGATTGCAGACGGGCAGAATATGCTTAAAAAGCGAGAAAAGATGGAAATTAACATACAAGGGCACGACGGAACACCGCTGACGGGATATCTTATATCGGGCAGCTGCCACGACCGAACAATTATCTGCGTTCACGGATATCACAGCGGACCGTTGCACGATTTCGGCATCGCCACCGAAGAGCTGCTTGGGTCAGGCGACCTTTTGCTCATTGACCAGAGGGCGCACGGAAAAAGCGGCGGGAAATACATCACATTTGGAATTTTAGAAAGCCGCGACTGCAAGCTATGGGCGCAGTGGCTTTTAAAAGAGCGGGGCGCGGAGCACCCCGTTTATCTTGACGGCATATCTATGGGAGCGACCACTGTTTTACTTGCAAGCGGTTTGGAGCTGCCACAAAATGTTAAGGGCATAATTGCCGACTGTGGATTTACCTCACCCAAAGACATTCTTGCCGATGTGTCGACAAAAATTATAAAAATTAATCCCACTATACTTTTAATGAGCACCGACATATTCTGCCGCATTTTTGCGGGATTTTCTCTTAATGAGATGAGCACCACAAGGGCTATGGACAAAAACTGTTTGCCTATTCTTTTTGCGCACGGAACGGGTGACAGACTTGTCCCGCACCATATGACACAGCAGGCTTTTGACGCCTGCACCGCCCAGAAATATCTTGTTCTTGCAAAGGATGCAGAGCACGGTATGAGTTATTTTACAGAAAATGAGCGCTATATTACGGCTATTAAAAATTTGTTTGCCGAATGTGAAAAAAGCGCATAAAAGGATGAAAACATCATGGAAATTCACAACATTCCCCCCCTTTACGACAAGGACTCTGAAATACTGATTTTAGGCTCCTTCCCCTCACAAAAATCGCGCGAGGCACAGTTTTTCTACGGGCATATGCAAAACCGTTTCTGGCGTGTTTTAGCGGCAGTTTTAGGCTGCAAAGTCCCCAAAACAATAGAAGAAAAACGGCAAATGCTGCTTTGCCATCACATTGCGCTTTGGGATGTGATAGCAAGCTGCGAGATAGTCGGCAGCAGCGACTCCAGCATTAAAAATGTAGTTCCAAATGATATTTCGGCTATTTTAAAAGGCAGTAAAATCAAAAGAATTTTTGTAAACGGCAAAACGGCAGAAAAGTATTATAACAAATATATTCTGCCCGCCGTCGGCATTTCTGCAGTCTCTCTCCCCTCAACAAGTCCTGCAAACGCTGCCTGTTCTTTAGAAAGCTTAATAGAAAAATGGGAAAAAATTCTTAAAGGATAAAAAATGAGCCTTTTCACTTAATGAGTGAAAAGGCTCAAATTATATATGCTTATTCCTGATTATAGCACTCGAAAATTTCGTTTACTCTCTCTTTTTCCTCATCCTTGTTTTTAGTAAATGCGCTCACTAAAGGCACGACAATCATAGAAGCTGCCATTGCGGCAACACCCATTTCGGGAGATTTTGCCGCAGCCGCCGAGAAGTCAGAGGTAAGAGTAATCACGAGAGTAGCTGTGCCAACGGTGAGCAGACCTGCGAGCATACCTGCATAGGCTCCGATTTTTGTAATCTTTTTAGAGAACAGTCCCCAGATGTAGGGACCGATGAAGCAGCCCGAAACAACACCCCAAGAGAAGGACATAAGGCTTACGATAATGGGAATGTTTTGGGTTGCAAAGATAAATGAGCACGCGACAAATGCAAGGCAAAGAATTCTTGTGAGGAGCATCTGGGTTTCGGGTCGGGTAGCTTTCTTTCTGATGGTGGGAATAAGGTCAACCGCAACGGCAGAGGCGGAGGTCAGAACGACTGCTTCCAAGGTGGACATAGATGCAGAAAGCAGAAGAATCATAATAACGGCTAAAAGAATGATACCATGCACGCCGTTACCGAGGACTTCCATCAAAACTGCAGGAATGATAGCGTCAATTCCGCCCTCAGGAAGCTGTCCTCCCAGAATGAGTCTTGATGTGCTTCCGATAAGATATGCGCCGCAGCCGATAATCAGGCAGAAAGCAGTGGAAATAATTGTTCCGCGCTTTATTGCCGCAGTGTCTTTAATTGCATAGAACTTGCCTATCATCTGAGGAAGTCCCCATGTACCGAAGCTTGTAAGCATCACGTTAAAGCAAAGGAACTTAAAGGAAGAGCCACCACAAATGTTTGTTAGCTGTGCTCCCGTGGTGGGGTTGGGGTCGCCCGGCAGAGAGGTGAAGTTACCGAGATTTTCGATAAGACCCGAAATTCCGCCAACACTATCGTGACCGAGAACCGCAGCAATAAGGCAAACCACGCCGACAATCATAACAATTCCCTGAACGAGGTCGGTGTAGGCTGTTGCTACATAGCCGCCTGCTACAAGGTAAACAGCGGTAAGGCAAGCGATGATAAGCATCCATACCCAGGTTTCAACACTGGGGAACACCGCACCAAACAGAGAGCCGAGACCCTTGTAAACCGCCGCAGAGTACGGAACGAGGAAAACAAAGATGACAACTGCCGCAAGGAGTTTCATACCCTTAGAGGCATATCTCTTTTCAAAATATTCTGGCATTGTTTTTGCCTCAAGCTTTTTGGTCATTTTTCTTGTGCGGTTTGCAAACAAGAGCCACGAAAGCAGGCAGCCTAAAACGGCATTTCCGATACCGATCCATATAGCGCCGATACCGATATTCCAGCCGTGCTGTCCTGCATAGCCGACAAATACTACTGCCGAAAAATATGCAGTACCGTAAGCAAATGCGGTTACCCAAGCGCCGATATTTCTGCCGCCGATAAGGAAACCGTCAAGGGTTTTTGACTTGCCGTAGCTGATGCAGCCGATGAGTGCCATTGCCACTGCATAAATGAAAAGAGCAATAATTGTGTAAAGTTGTGCGTCTGTCATAAAGTTTTACCTCCTCAAGCTCGGGAATTACGGAAAGGCTGTGTTTACAGCAAAAAAATACGCCCTCCGTATTCTTGTTATGAATACAGAGGACGAGAAAA
>JAXJQH010000010.1:0-12798 GCA_036311245.1 Oscillospiraceae bacterium
AACCCGTCTACCGTTAGTCAAGAAACTGAAAACATAGCAACAACAAGCCAAGAAATTAAATGCCCAAAGTGTGGTGCTGATTTAATTATTAGAACCGCTACGAGAGGTGCTAATGCAGGCAAACAATTCTATGGATGTTCCAACTATCCTAAATGCAGATATATAGAAAATATTAAGTGATATTTTCGAAGAAATTCTAGATATGTACTGTTTATAGCCGCGAAAAACCTAGTATTTATCCGGGTTTACGCTTGATTACTATAACCCTACTCCAACCAAAAATCCCTCAGACGAGAGTCTGAGGGATTTTTAATTTATTAGTCGGTTGTATAGTTGTCAAAATAGCCCTGAATAAATACGATAGGGGTACCCTTATCGCCTGAGCCTGAGGTGAGGTCGCAAAGAGAACCGATAAGGTCGGTAAGTCTTCTGGGGGTTGTGCCCTCGGAAGCCATTTTGCCGACAAGGTCACTATCCTTTTGCTGGATTTTTTCTTTAATAGCATCCTTGAGAGCATCGCCCGACAGCTCGGAAAACTCGTTATCAGCAAGATATTTGAGTTTAAGCTCATTGGGAGTTCCCTCAAGGCCGCTTGTATATGCGGGAGAAACAACCGGGTCTGCAAGCTCCCAGATTTTTCCGACGGGGTCCTTAAATGCGCCGTCACCATAAACCATAACCTCTATGGTTTTACCGGTGGCTTCAAAAAGCTTTTTCTGAATAGCATCAACTATAGGCTGGCAATCTCTTGGGAAGAGCTTTACCTTATCCTCAGTGGCTTTATTAGAGCCAAGAAGTCCATAAGATGCATTAAAGCCACTACCATTAACAGAAGCATTGAGAATTTCATCAAGACCAAGAACTATCTTTCCGCCTGCAGCTTTGAGAATACGCTTGGTGCGTGCTCTTGTGTGAGTATCGCAGCAAAGAACATTTTTTGTATAATCAAGAATTGCCTTGGGGTTATTAGCAAAAATAATCTCGCACTCTGCGCCGCACTCACGAACAAGGCTTTCATAATACTCAACATAATCAACGCCGGTAAAGGTGTGCTTTTCATAGCCAAAAAGCTCGCGATACTTAGAAAGAGAAAGAACATCCTTGTAAGGGTCAATTCCCTTTTCGTCAAGCGCGTCAAGCGAAACTAAGTGGTTACCCACCTCATCAGAGGGGTATGACAGCATAAGAACAACCTTTTTTGCTCCCTTTGCAATACCGCGAAGGCAAATAGCAAAGCGGTTACGGCTAAGGATTGGGAAAATAACACCGACGGTCTCTCCCCCAAATTTATTCTTAACATCCTCTGCGATATCATCAACAGATGCATAGTTACCTTGCGCTCTTGCAACAATAGCTTCTGTCATAGCAACGATGTCACGGTCATTAAATTTAAAGCCAGCATCCTTAGAAGCTTCAAGAACTGATGCTGTTACTATCTCGACAATATTATCGCCCGCCTTAATAATGGGTGCTCTGACACCGCGAGAGACAGTGCCTATCATACGACTCATACCTAACAACTCCTTTGTAAATTGCAAAGCCGTGTGTTTTGTTTCCAAAATTCATACGACACTAAATTATATCACCTTATATTTAATTTTTCAATATTTTTTTCTATAAATTAAAAGTTTTTTTATTGCAAGTATATATGTCTAGGCAGTCCGTCAATATAAACCGGTGTCAGCTCCGCCTGAATAAGAGGACGAGCATAGGATAGAAACTCAGGCAACATATCAGTATGATCAACATTTATCCACTCAAGAGGCACCTTTTTCTCAAGGTTCGCAACCTCGTGAACGTCGTGCGGCTCGGTGGTGCACTGATAGGGGTCATTCGAAATACGCTTCAGAGCTATCATTTCACCCGTATGCCCCTCAAAAGCAGCCTTTGCTGCCGCTCCTCCAACCTGAAATGCTTCGGTTATATCTGTTCGGCTTGTCATATGACCTGCGCAGCGCTGCAGGGTTGAAAGCTCAATAGGACGCACCTTAACGCCCAAATTTGCAGCGACCTGATTTGTAAGGTATCGGGCAGTACCTGTTAAATTCTTATGCCCGAAAGCATCAACAAATCTTGCATCATCAGCAAGCTCGCAGACATACCGTCCGTCAGCAAGTTTAATGCCCTCTGAAACGGCTATAACTATTGATTTTTTATCCTTTTGCATACACTCGACTTTTTTAATAAAGTTTTCAACACCAAAAGGAATTTCAGGCAGGCAAATCATATCAACGCCCTCGCAATCCTCCGAGCGTGCAAGTGCTGCAGCGGCGGTGAGCCATCCCGCATTACGTCCCATAATTTCAACTATGGTTACATAGGGTGTGCCATAAACCGTGGCATCGCGGACAATTTCTTTCATAATTACGCCGATATATTTTGCAGCAGAGCCATAACCGGGGGTATGGTCGGTTACCATAAGGTCGTTGTCAATAGTTTTGGGGACACCCATAAATTTAATGCTGCTGCCTATCTCTTTTGCATAATCCGAAAGCTTACAAATGGTATCCATACTGTCGTTACCGCCAATATAGAAAAACCATTCAATTTCAAGCTCTTTTAAAATTTTAAAAATAGTTTCATAAACCTGAGTGTTCTCGTTTATTTCAGGAAGTTTAAAGCGGCAGGAGCCTAAATAAGATGATGGAGTGCGCTTTAAAAGCTCTATTTCAAGACTTGTGCGCAGGCTCTTTGAAAGTTCTACTACCCTTCCCTCCAAAAGCCCCGCTATTCCATTACACATACCGTAAACAGTATCGGCTCCGCGGCTCTGGCAAGCCTGAAAAACTCCTGCGAGGCTGGCGTTTATAACAGATGTAGGACCTCCGCTTTGTCCAACGATTGCATTTTTTGCCATAATTTCACGCTCCAATTTAAGTTTTCTCAGATTGTTTTTTATACTATAATACTATTCCGATAAAACAAAAAAATATTTTGTGTAAAGTAGTGATAATTTTACAAATTAGTTTCTTAGCGTTTTTATAAATAAAGACTTGGCTTTTACGCTATGTCTTTATTAAGATCACAGTACAAAGAATGTGCAGCTACCGGGGGCAAGCTCAACCTTGCCTGCCTTCTGCATTTCTCCCAAAAGGTCAGGAAGCTCATCGTTTTCACCTAAAACAAGCGCTCTGCCGTTAAGCAGCATAGTGCGGGAACGCAGTTTGCCATCACCCGTAAGTGTGTAGCGAAGACTGTCTTTAGGGATATCTACCGTTGTGGTCTCATTGGAATTGTTGATAATAAGATAAACATATCCGTCTTTACCGTCCTTGCGGGAGTGGCAGTAAACGTGTCTCCCCTCTTCTGTCGGGATACCTGTGTCATAAACCTTTTGTCCCATAAGTCTGCTCCAGAGCAGAACAGCAAAATAGTTAGGGCGAGGCTCAAAGCTACCGTGTTCAAGATATCCGTAAGCCGATGATGCAAGGGTATTATGGAAAATAATACCGTCAGTAACTGTGCAAAAATCTCCAAGCTCGTTTAGAGTACGGGGAACATCAAGATATGTGGGCGCCCAGGTGTTTCCGCCGCAGCCTGCATCGCCCGACTCTGTTACCCACATTTGACCTTCTGGGACATATTTATCACGGCGAGGGACATATTGACGGGCGCATTTACCTGCAACGCTCAGATACTGCTCAGTAAGGCAGGCCTCAACCGGCCAGTGACCACCCATAGCAGCTCCGCGCTCGGAAACTCCGTTATAATAATGATAGCTGAAAACATCCATTTTGACCTTGTTTTCGCCAAGTAGCTGCTCGGTGGTAACAATTTCCATGCCCGCAGCCATACCGCCGCCCGCTTTATCCATACCAACTCCGAACATATCTATATCACCGACTGTGCAGGGGCCTACAAAAAGGCAGTCGGGGTGATTTTTTCTAAGCCAAGCGCCGAAAACATCGTGGTCGCGCGCGTGGTCTTCGGGAGTGTATCCCTGAGGAAGACCCGACATAGCAATGAGATTTGGCTCATTGGTAAACTCTGCCGCCGCGATAGGAACACCATAATCACGGCTAAAATTAAACAGAAGGTCTGCCTGTTCGCTGGGCCAAGGCTCATTTGCAGAGTGAATTCCAGGGCAGTTTGCAAGGGATACAAGCAATTTACCGTCGATATACTTTACAAATTCAAGAACACCTATCCACTGCTCTTTTGTTAAAAGGTTTTGGAAGCCTTCGGGAACCTTTCCACCCGTATGTCCATCAAAATCATAATAGGTCTTGTTTGCCCACGTTCCCGAAACGCGAACCCAAGCTGTTCCAAGGTCCTTTGCGAGCTTGCGAAGGCGGGAATTATAGAGGTCAATGGGGTCATACCACTGCTGAAGGTTGCCCATATCATGCCAATCCTTTATAACGGGAAATTCCTCAGTTCCGTCAACCTGAGCGTCGGTATAGGCCTTCCAGAAGGTACCACCCGTTACCTCAGTCATTTCAATATTATAAGAAACAAGGCGTTTATCAACTGTGCGAAGTTCTTTAAGTGACGTTGTATCAAGATTTATAAACTGTGACATTTTATATCTCCTTTTTATAATTTGTATAATAATATTATATTATTATATTTGTGGCTTGTCAATTTTCAATAAAATAAAAAATCCTGCCAAATTTGACAGGATTTTTGTATCTACATTAGCTTTTCAATGGTTTTTATAACATAATCAGCAAACTCTTTACAGGTAGCACCGTTGGGTGTGCCCGTTACAACTACTGCTTTTTCCTTTTCGTTACAAACAGAAAGAGCGTTAGCAAGCAAATCCGCCTTTTTGCTGAGTGCAATATGGCGAAGCAGCATTTCAGCAGCTTTAAATATGCTGCTTGGGTTTGCAAACTCACCTATTCCCTCTTCTATCATTCGGGGAGCAGAGCCGTGAATTGCCTCAAACATTGCATATCTGTCACCAATATTTGCACTGCCTGCCGTTCCAACACCGCCTTGGAGCTGAGCTGCCTCATCTGTTATGATATCACCGTACAAATTAGGCAGCACAAACACCTGAAAACGACTGCGGATATCAGGATTTACAAGGTTTGCTGTCATAATATCAATATACCAGTCCTCAGCTGTAATATCGGGGTAATCTTTTGCAACTTCGTGGCAGATGGCAGAAAATTTGCCGTCTGTCTTTTTCATAATATTTGCCTTGGTTACAATAGCAACCTGTGTTTTGCCGTTATTTTTTGCATATTCAAATGCTGCCCTTGCAATTCGGCGAGTACCCAAATCGGTGGTAACCTTAAAATCTATAGCAAGCTTATCCTCAATTTCAATTCCCTTTGAGCCGAGAACATATTCTCCCTCGGTGTTTTCCCGATAGAAAATCCAGTCAATTCCCTCTGAGGGAACACTGACAGGGCGAACATTTGCATAGAGGTCAAGCTCACGGCGCATTGCAACATTAGCGCTTTCAAGGCTCCCACCTTTAGGAGTGGTGGTCGGACCTTTTAATAGCACATCACATTCTTTTATCGCCGCAAGGGTGTCTGCGGGGATTGCAGTATTTTGAGATAGGCGATTTTCAAGCGTAAGCCCCTCAATTTCGCGGATTTCAATTCTTCCGCCGGATATCTCATCCTTTAAAAGCAGCTGCAGTACCCTTTTTGCCTCGTTTACAATAATGGGGCCTATGCCGTCACCACCGCAAACACCTATTATTATCTTTTTTTCTGCTGTAAAGTCTTTTGGCTTGTCAGCATTTTGCAATCTTTCAACACGCTCAAGCTGCTCTAAGAGCAGATTTTTAAACTTCTCTGTTGCCGCATCTATATATTTTTTCATTATTTATCACCTGCTTCTTTGGTGTAGGCAAGCAAACCGCCTGCTTTTAATATAGCTTTTTGACGCTCTGTAAATGAGCATACAAGCGGTATTCTTTCGCCCATGCTTGACATACAAGCTCTATATTTCCGCTGTCCATTCCTTCAAAGATATTTTCAAGTTTCAGAATATCCGCCTGTAAAAGCTTATCGTAATCATCTGAATTCTTAAAGGTGAGTGGCATTATGCCGGCATTTATTAAGTTTGCAATATGTATTCTTGCAAAGCTCTTTGCAATTACAGCGCGAATTCCCAAATACATTGGAACAAGCGCAGCATGTTCTCTTGATGAGCCTTGACCATAGTTTACACCGCCCACAATTATACCTTTACCTGCTTTTAATGCACGCTGCGAAAAGCTTTCATCGCAAACCTCAAAGCAGAACTTGGAAAGGTAAGGAATATTTGAACGGTAAGGCAGTATTTTAGCGCCCGCGGGCATTATATGGTCGGTTGTAATGTTATCTCCAACCTTAAGTACAAGCTGTGCAGTTATGGTATCCTCTTGTGGATTAGACTTTGGAAATTCTTTAATATTTGGTCCGCGAAGTACCTTTATGTCCTTTGCTTCATCAATGGATGCGGGTGGGATAATACCGCTGTCATCTATGCTAAAGCTTTCTGGGATAGAAATTTTCGGCATTTCGCCAAGAAGTCTTGGGTCTGTTATTTCACCCGTCAGCGCCGCAGCAACTGCGGTTTCAGGTGAAACAAGGTATACACCTGCATTTTTGGTGCCGCTTCTTCCCTCAAAGTTTCGGTTAAATGTTCTTAGCGAAACACCTTCTGAATTAGGTGAAAATCCCATTCCGATGCAAGGGCCGCAGGCACATTCCAAAACTCGAGCGCCGCTTGCAATAATATCGGTAAGCGCACCGCAAGAGGACAACATTGAAAGCACCTGCTTTGAACCAGGAGAAATCGAAAGGCTGACATTTTCTTTCACTTTTTTTCCTTTTAAAAGCGCGGCAACCTTTAACATATCAAGCAGCGAGGAATTTGTGCAGGAGCCGATACAAACCTGATCGACGCGCGTCCCTTTAAGGCTTTCAACGGTTACGATATTATCAGGACTGTGCGGACAGGCAATGAGCGGTTTGAGTGAAGAAAGATCAATATCAATAACATTATCATAAATCGCATCATCGTCTGAATAAATCTCTGTATAATCCTCTTCTCTTCCCTGTTTTTTTAGGAAATCGAGAGTTATATCGTCCGAGGGAAAAATCGAGGTGGTTGCACCGAGTTCGGTCCCCATATTGGTAATGGTAGCGCGCTCAGGAACAGACAAGGTTTTAACACCTTCTCCTCCCCACTCAATAATCGCGCCGACTCCACCTTTTACAGAAAGAATTCTGAGAAGCTCTAAGCTAACATCTTTTGCAGTTACAAAGGGATTAAGACAGCCCTTAAGGTTTACTTTATACATTTTGGGCATTGTTATATAATAAGCACCGCCGCCCATCGCAACAGCAACATCGAGACCTCCCGCTCCGAAAGCGAGCATACCGAGTCCTCCCGCTGTTGGGGTGTGGCTGTCAGAGCCTATAAGGGTTTTACCGGGAATTCCAAATCGCTCTAAATGCACCTGATGACAAATTCCGTTTCCGGGGCGGGAAAAATATATGCCGTGTTTTTTTGCAACCGATTGTATGTATCTATGGTCATCGGCATTTTCAAAGCCGCATTGCAGAGTATTATGGTCAATATATGCAACGCTGCGCTCAGTGCGCACACGCTCAATTCCCATACTCTCAAATTCGAGATACGCCATTGTTCCTGTTGCATCCTGAGTAAGCGTCTGGTCTATTTTAAGAGAAATTTCGCATCCTGCTTTCATTTCTCCGCTTATTAAATGTGATTTTATTATTTTTTGAGCTATGGTAAGTCCCATTTTTATTTTCTCTCCTCGTCTATTTTGGCTATACTGCTATAAGCATTAATAACATGCTCTGTCATCATTTTTTGAGCCAGCTCAGCATCATGAGCCGCAAGTGCATTTAAAATCTCTCGATGTTCTTCTACCGAAACAAGAGCGCGTGCTGAGTTCTGTACTGATACTTGACGATATTTCTGCACCTTCTTATGCAGCGGCTTTAATGTGTTGTATATCACATTACTTCCGCTGTAACGATAGATAAGCTCGTGAAATTGGTGGTCCGCGCCTTTAATTTGAACAGCATCTCCGCGTTTAGCGTAAAATTCCTGTAAATCAAGTATTTCAGAAAGTTCACCGAGCTGCTCATCTGTTATTGTCTGAGCGGCGCGGAATGCAGCAAGACCCTCTATATGTTGCCGAATAAGATAAATATCTCTTAAATCCTCCTGAGTAATTCCCAAGACAAGAGAGCCTTTACTCGTTTCCTCAATTAAATGCTCTTGTTCAAGTCGTCTTAAAGCCTCACGAATAGGTGTACGGCTTACACCTAATATCTCACTGAGTTTAATCTCGGTAAGTAGCTCTCCGCGTTGATATTTTCCCGTTAGAATATCGTTTTCAAGTCTTTCGAAAATCTGGTTTGCCAGAGAAACGGGTTTATGGTCTCTCATTTTTCTTCCTCCTAATATTACAAGCAGCAAAAGCGCCCATTTGAAAGTATTTCAATCTCTTTTTCAAGTTCGTGAGAAGAAATGCTTGTTTGTCTTCCGCTCTCATATTGCTTGTCAATCCATTCCTTCAATGATATGACCAGAGGGTCACGCTTATCAATAGCCTCTTCTGCAGGAATATTATAATTTTCATTTATCCAATAGGCAATTCCTGCAAGTCCCGAGGTTTTGCTTATTATGACAGAAGGCTTTTTGTTGAGAATTTTATCAGTATTGAAAATATTATAAATTTCCTCATCCTTCAAAAGTCCATCAGCATGAATTCCTGCACGGGTAACATTGAAATACTTTCCTACAAAAGGTGTCATTGGCGGAATATCATATCCCATACTATGTTTGAAATAATCGGCAATTTCGGTAATAACCGTTGCATCCATTCCATCAAGCGAGCCTCTGAGAGATGCGTATTCTATAACCATTGCTTCAAGCGGAATATTACCTGTTCTTTCTCCTATGCCGAGCAGCGAGCAGTTTACAGCGCAAGCGCCATACAGCCAGGCAGTGCTTGCATTTGTAACCGCCTTGTAGAAATCATTATGTCCGTGCCATTCGAGCATTTCACTCGGTACATCTGAATAGTGCCTAAGTCCGTAAATTATACCGGGAACACTGCGAGGAAGTGCTACCTCTGTATAAGGCACTCCTAAGCCCATAGTGTCACAAGCCCTAATTTTGACCGGTATTCCGGCATCCTGTGACATTTTCATAAGCTCGTTTACAAAAGGCACTACAAAACCATAAAAATCTGCCCTTGTAATGTCCTCCAGATGACAGCGAGGCATAACCCCCGCCTCAAACGCAAGCGCAACAGCCGAGAGATAATGGTCAAGTGCCTGCTTTCTTGTCATTTTGAGCTTTTTGAAAATGTGATAGTCGCTGCAAGAAACCAATATTCCCGTTTCTCTTATTCCTAAGTCTTTCACAAGCTTAAAATCATCTTTAGATGCTCTTATCCATGTTGTTATTTCGGGGAATTTCAATCCGAGCTCGCGGCATTTTTCGAGCGCAAGTCTATCCTTTTGACTATAAACAAAAAATTCGGTCTGACGGATTATTCCATAAGGTCCCCCAAGCTTTGACATTAGCTTATAGAGATCCACTATCTGCTCTACAGTGTAAGGATCAGCAGACTGCTGTCCGTCACGAAGCGAGGTATCTGTAATCCATATCTCTTTAGGCATTCCAATAGGCACACGACGATGGTTAAAAGGAATTTTTGGAATATCATCATAAGGAAAAAGCTCCCTATAAAGATTAGGGCTTTCAACATCCTGCAAAGAATACTTATATAAATTTTGCTCTAATAAGTTCGTTTGTAATGATGTTTCGAGCATAAAATCATCTCCTTTTGTATATTTGTATACAATTATACACCTTTAGTAATGCTCTGTCAAGTACTTATAAAAAAGAATTCGGAGAAGTTCTCTGAATTCTTTTTAAATTACTCATATTTAATAATACTGAAGTGTTTTTTATGTGCGCTTATAACGCCATCACGGCGAAGCTTTCCGATTTCTGCCGACATCGCGCTACGCTCTACACCGAGATAGTCAGCAAGCTGCTGGCGGTCATATACAATATCAAATTCACTTTTTCCCGCTTTTTTAGACTCTGCGAGCAGGTATGCCATTATTTTTTCCCTTGTTGTTCTTTTGGAAAGAAGGTTTATTTTTGCGCGGAGGACAAGATTTTTTTGAGCTATTATAAGTAGCAGATTTTTAAGTAAAAGCGACTGATACTCGAATTTTTTTGTGTCCTCTTCTATTATTCCTTTACAGTCAAAAAGTAAAGCTGCACATTTTTCGGCTGCATATATTCCAACGGGGAGTATATCTGCATCAGTGCAGCACAGAGCCTCGCCAAACATCTGTCCCTCTTGCAGGGTTTGCAGCAGGGTGCGATTTCCGTGATAATCCTCTTTACGAAGCTCGGCGCTTCCCGACAAAATAATTCCTGCCTTTTCTACCGGCTCTCCCTCTCGGAAAATCACTTGACCCTTTTCATACTTTACAATATTTGCTCTTATGTAAGTCAGTACCTCAGGTATTTTTTGTTTTGGAATGTCTGAAAATAGCGAAATATCATATAAAAGCTCTAAATATTGATGCATAATTTCCCCCGTGTTGGAAATCCAACATAATTTTTAACTTTATTATAGTATAATTAGTTTAAAAGGTCAAGAAACTAATAGAAATAGGAGGTAATTTATGAAAATAGCTTTTTTTGATGCCAAGCCGTACGATACTGCTTTTTTTGAAAAGAGCGGAAAAGAACACGGAATACAATATAAATTTTTCGAAACAAAGCTTTGTGAGGATACTGCTGACCTTGCCCGAGGCTATGACGGGGTTTGCGTATTTGTAAATGACAATGTTGATGCTGCTGTTATCGAAAAGCTGCATAAAAACGGTGTAAAGGTCATTGCCTTGCGCTGTGCAGGCTTTAACAATGTTGATGTAAAAAGCGCTTTTGGAAAGATACATGTTGTCAGAGTTCCCGCATATTCCCCTAACGCTGTTGCAGAGCACGCTGTTGCCATGCTGCTTACCTCCATTCGCAGGATACACAAGGCATATAACAGAACAAAAGACTTTAATTTTAGTCTGAGCGGACTTACAGGCTTTGAGCTTTACGGAAAAACTGTTGGAATAATAGGAACGGGAAAAATAGGAAATGTTTTTGCCTCAATTTGCAAAGGCTTTGGAATGACTATTGTAGGATATGACAAATATGAGAGCAAAGAATTTCCCGGGGAATATGTAGCGCTAGAGCGACTGCTTTCAGAAAGTGATATAGTTTCTCTGCACTGCCCTCTTACCGAGGAAACCGAATATATGATATGTGATGAAAGCATTGAAAAAATGAAAAAAGGCGTTGTTATTATTAACACATCACGAGGTGGCCTTATTGACACAGAGGCACTTTTAGAGGGAATAAAAGCACGAAAAATAGGTGCCGCCTGTCTCGATGTTTACGAAGAAGAGTCTGATATATTTTTTGAGGACCGCTCTGGGCATATTATTGAGGACGACACACTCGCCCGCCTTATCTCGATGCCCAATGTTATTGTCACATCGCATCAGGCATTTTTAACTCAGGAAGCTTTAGCGAGTATCGCAGATACAACCTCACAGAACATTATAACCTTTTTTGACAGCGGTAGGTGCGACAACGAGCTTTGCTATCGTTGCGGAAAAATTGAGGATTGCAAGAAAAGCCGCTGTGAAAAGTGCTTCTAAACTAAAAAGCCGCCAAGGGCGGCTTTTTAACTTTAATGTGAAAGCTCAGAGAGCTCGTTTATAACAAGAATATCATCTTTTAAGAGCTTGGTATTACCGCGGGGGATGATTGCGTGTTCACCTCGGCGCACCATAATTATGAGTTTTTCGCCTGAAGGAATTTCGTGAATAGTTTTATTTTGCCATTCATCGCCTTCATCAATATTTTTCTCGTAAAGATTGATGCCCTCGATATGTTCACTTGCCTTCCCGCTCAATATCATAATATCGCCTGAATTTATTACGGTATTTCCTCTGGGAGCATGTTTATTTCCATCTCTTATTACAAGCACTAAAAGGCAGTCAGGTGGAAGCTCTAAATCCTTTACCTTTTTTCCTGCCCAAGCATGATTTTCAGGGATAGCAAACTGAATATACTGCACCGGAAATTCATCAACATAGTCGGTAAAGGTTTTCATAACATCAGACGAATCATCGGTCATATCAAGCTTTTTAGAAACAACAGGAATAAGAGTTCCCTGCACAAGAATTGAGAATAAAACTATAAAGAAAACAATGTGGAAAATATCATTCTGAGTAAACGCGCTGTCAATAACAGTTAATATTGCAAAAACAATTGATGCGGCGCCGCGCATTCCCGACCACGAAATAACTGCAAGTTGCTTTATACTCCATTTGAAGGGAATTGACAACAGCGATACTGCTATCGGTCTGGCAACAAATGTCAAGAACAAGGCTAATGCAAGCGCAGGAAGTATTACACTCGGCAGATGAGACGGGAACGAAAGCAATCCCAATAGGAAGAAAAGAATCATCTGCATAAGGCCGGTAATTCCATCAAAGAAATGCACAAGGCCTTGCTTATTATCTATTTTACAATTTCCTAAAATAATTCCTGTCATATAAACGCTGAGATAACCGTTTCCATCAACAAGGGTTGGAAGCGAATAAGCGAGAATAGCGACAGCAACAAGAAATATTCCGTCAAATCCCGCAGAAAAAGACATTCTTTTAATAAACAATGTTGCAGTAGCGGCAATAGCAACGCCAAACAGCAAGCCGAAAACAAGCTGAGGAAGCACAAGTAATACAAAATTTCCACCCGATGCGGAGCCATTCATAAAAG
>JAXJQH010000011.1:0-5910 GCA_036311245.1 Oscillospiraceae bacterium
ATATGCTCTTTCTCAGCGAGAGCCTTAGCTCTGGGAGAAATTTTAAGCTCTCCGTCGTTTACCTTTATTTCTTTCTGTGGCTCAGCTGCTGCGGGAGCTGCGGCAGGTGCTACCTCCTCTTTTTTCTCCTCGACGGGAGCTTCCTCTGCTCCCTGTGCGGGGCGCAGAGCGGATACATCCTCGCCCGCTTTACCTACTGCGCAGACATTGACTAAAACGGGAACGTCATCGCCATCGCCATAAAATATTTCGAGAATTTCACCCTCTGCGGTGGACTCGCAGTCAAAGGTGGATTTGTCGGTTTCGTAGCCAAAAAGTGCGTCTCCCACCTTGACCTGATCGCCGACCTTTTTGTACCATTTTGTGATGATACAGCTTTCAACAGTGATACCCTGTTTGGGCATTAAAATGCCTTCTGCCATTTGGTATCTCCTCCTTTTATATTATTTATTTTGTAAGCTTAAATTAGAGCGCAAAGTGAACGGGTATTCCGTTTTCATAAACGGGCTGAGTTTCGCCGATAATAAGCGGCTCAATATAGGAAACGCACTCAGGAAGAACATCGTTTCCTCTCTCGTTTATCCACTCGCGGGGAACGGTTTTCTCACCGTTTGCAACAAGAGCAATATCTACAGTAGAAATCTCAGTTTCATATGTCTTTGAGTTTTTGCGGCGGATAATGGTCATTTCTCCGCTCTTTCCATCGAGTGCCGCCTCAACTGCGGCAGCACCGAGCGCCTTTGACTCCTCAATATCGGTTTCTGATGCGATATGAGCTGCGCAGCGCTGCATTAAGTTAAGCTCAATGGCGCGTACCTTACAGCCTATTCTTTCCTTAACAATATCGGTTAAGAACTTTGCAGTTCCCGCAAGATATTTATGACCGAAAGCATCAACCGCTCCGCTCATATAGCTCTCTGCGGCATACTTTCCATCCTTATCACGGATACCCTCGCTGACAGCTACAACAACTGCCGACTGCTCTTCGAGCTTTGCCTTTACATCCTCGATAAACTCGTCAATGTAGAAAGGCGCTTCGGGAAGGTAAATAAGTGCGGGCGCGCCGCATCCATTTTTGCGGGCAAGCGCCGAGGCGGCGGTGAGCCAGCCTGCGTTTCTTCCCATAACCTCAACTACGGTAACGGCGGGAATATCATAAACATTGCAATCTCTGCCAATCTCGGCAAAGGTGGTGGCTATGTATTTAGCGGCGCTGCCAAAGCCGGGGGTGTGGTCGGTTTCAGGAAGGTCGTTATCAATGGTTTTGGGCGCGCCCATAACCTTGATATCGTCAATACCCTCTTTTTCAAAATACTGTGACAGCTTTAATACTGTATCCATAGAGTCGTTTCCGCCTGTATAGACGAAATATCCGATATTATACTCACGCAGAACCTTTAAGATTTTTTCATAGCTCTCGCGGTCGGTATCAATTTCCTTAAGGCGCAGGCGGCAGGAGCCAAGCGCAGAGGCGGGAGTGGTTTCTAAAAGGTGCATCTGTTTGGGAACGGAAAGTCTTTTTCCAATTTCAACAAGCCTTCCCTCAATAACGCCCTTAATTCCGTTACAGCCGGCATAGACCTTGTCTATCCTGCCGCTTTTTAGTGCGGCGGCGACTGCCCCTGCAACGGTTGCGTTAATGGCGGCGGTGGGTCCGCCTGATTGTGCAAGCAGTAAATTCTTCATATTTTTCCTCCTATAATATGCTGACACCTTTCTGCCTCAGAGCATCGGAAAGCTCTGAGGGCAGAGGTTTATCACAGATAAGATAATCAATATCCTCGGCAGACGCAAAGGTAAACGGCATAACCTTATCGAGCTTACTTGAGTCGATAAGCAGCGCCACGCTGCGCGCTTTTTTGCAAATAAGGCTTTTGACAACTGCCTCCCCGTCATTTCCGCAGCTAAAACCGCTCTCCGCAGTAAAGCCTGAGGGAACTACAAAGGCAAGGTCAATATTAATTTTTTCAATGGTGCTTACTGCACCGCTTCCGTAAAGCGAGAGGTTTCGCTTTTCAAGCGTTCCTCCGCAGAGGGTTAAATTTACAAGGCTGCGGTCGGACAGCGCAACGGCAATATTGGGGCTGTTTGTGACAACATTGAGCGGAACATCCTCTATAAGACTTGCAAGCGCCATAGTGGTTGTTCCCGAATCAATAAAAATCGAGCTGCCGCTGCGTATTAGCGATACCGCCTTTCTCGCAATTATCTCTTTCTGACCTCGGTTTGCAACCTCACGCTCAATAAAAGCAGGCTCTCTATGGTCAAATTCGGGCGGAAGATATCTCGCTCCTCCTCGGACACGCTCTATAACACCCTTTTTTTCCATATAGTCAAGATCGCGGTGGATTGTCATTGTGCTGACGTCTGAAAACATCTGAATAAGCTCTTTCAGGCTTACCGTTTTTTTAGCCTTGATAAATTCAAGCATTTGCTCGCGCCTTATCGTGTTCAATCCATCCCCTCCTGTTTTTGTAACAATATGTTATAAAAAGTTATTTGTAACATATTATAACATTTTTTCTTTACAAAGTCAATCACCGAAATGCTAAAAAATACAGAAAAAATCTGATTTTTACTTGATTTTCAATTGACACTATATTATACTATGTAATGACAATGGGCTTTTCTTTACAGATGAAATAAAATTGCCCAAAAGGAGTGTAACATCTATGAAAAAGGAATTATCAAATGTCATGCCCGACCTTTGCGACGAGTCTTTGGACATAAGCTTTGAGCCAATACCCGCACAAATCGAAGTCTGTGGATTAGAGGCATCTCTTGAGCCCATAGAATTTCACGCAACAGGCTTAAGACGCGAAGTCGAAATGGACGGAAACCTCGGCGACAGCGCTTGGCAGGATGCAGTGCCTATTCCTGAGATGCTAAGCAAAAAAACCAAGACACACATCGGTCCGGAAACAGATGTTCGTCTTCTCTACTCGCCCACAGCTCTTTACATAGGCGCGGTTATGTACGAGCCTGAAATGGAGCATCTGGTGGCTCAGTTTGACCAAAACGATTTGGCAATTTTCTCTGATGACTGTTTAGAAATGATAATTGATCCCGCGGGTCGTCCTCAGCAATATTATCATGTTGTAGTTAATGCTCTCTGCTCAATTTATGACGCCAGAGACGGTAAGATAAACTGGAACGGTGAGGGCTTCACCGCTAAAAGCTCTCGCCACGAGGACAAGTGGATAGTCGAATTAAAGATGCCATTTGCGGCATTTGATAATGCCACCACTCCTGAGGCGGGCGAGTTCTGGGGAATTCGCTTTTGCCGCGAGCGCCACCACGGTCACGGCGCCGTTGCTGTTCCTGTGCTGAAAAGCGGTTCGCTCAACGCCCGCAACTACCTCGGCAAGCTGATTTTTGACCCTGCTTCCGGCAGCGATATTGAACTTAACTGTTCTGCACAGACCTTTGATATGGGTATGAACAGTATTCCTGTTGAGATTAAGTGTAAAGAGACTGCCACATTTGCGCTTCGCGCTCGCATATATGATTCAGACAATTATATTTTAGACGAAATAACAGAGAATGTAACCGCTCCCGCAACAGCAAACTTTAAGATGCCTATAACGACAGATATGGCTATGCGCGCTGTTTTCACTCTCCTTAGCGAAAGCGGAGAGTCTATTAACAGCTTTGTGCTCAATCGCGCATTCCCGTTTGTTGCGCCCGGTTTTGAAAAGCTCGACAAGCAGCTCAAAACTTTAGAGCGCGGCTGCGAGGATATACTGAGTATCTGCCATCCCGTTCACCGCGGAGCTGCAAAGGCAATCAAAAGAATAAGAAATGCTATTGCAGACTACACTGCAGAAATAAAGAATGCTACCTGCTCTGACAGAATAGTTGAAAAATCCGTAACCGAAGAATTTGCCGCGCTGCAAAACGGATTTAGGGAATTTAAAAACCGCTACAACTATCTTGTGTGGCAGACTTCTCCTTGGGAAACAGGCTCTCCCGATGCTCTGCCTCCTGCCGACTATTCGCCCGAATTAAGTTTAAGCTTCAGTCAGGCTTCAAACGAGCGCGAGAGGGTGGCATTAGTATTCTCCGGTCTGCTGCTTGACCGTCGCCTTGACCTGCGCCTTGCGCCTTATGCCATTGACGAGGGCAATACATATATTCCGCACGACCGCTTTGAAATCTATATGGAGCCTTTTGTTGACCATAACGGACAGATACATACCCAGCCGCTCATCCGCGTGCCCGGAGATATTATCACGCTCACTCCCGGAATGGCGGTTAGAGTTCATATAGTATTTAATTCCCGCAATGTTAAGCCCGGCAAATATAATACTAAAATCGAGCTTAAACCCCTCTACGATTACTCGATTCCCAACCGTGAAGTTCCCGTAGATATGGAAGTCTGGAACTTTACTCTTCCCGAAACAAGAGAGTGGCCGATAGACTGCTTCTTCTGGGGTCCCAACCTGCTTGACAATGATGAGGCTGCTATGCTCAGACTCATGCACTCACGCCACATTAATTGGGGCTGGACAGAAAGTGTCCGCTATACCAAAGGTTTTGCCGGAATGAGAAGGCGCAATAAACTTCCCGAAGGCAAACTTTTTGATGAGAAACTGGTAAAAACCGCCAATCAGGAGTTTTTCGACACCGCTAAGGAGCTTGGTATGCGCTTTGTCTTTGGCTGGGGCACCTGCCAAAGCATGGAGTGGCACTATCTTATGGACGAGCGCCTTAAGAAAATGGGCTTTACTCACGATGACTTTATGTTTAAAGCACATCTTCGTGATGAATTCAAAAAGGCTACCATAGGCGAATATGCAGATATGCGAAAGCAGATCATAGAGGAAAATCCAGGTTGGAATCTGCAAGCAGTATATCTTTCAAGCCCACCACCCTCAGGTGCAACCTTACAGGATATTGACGAAGCAAGGCTTACCGATTCTCACAAAACCTGGACACTTATTAAAGGTCTTTTTACCCGCACTCCCGAGAAAACCGAAGAAACCTTAAACTTCTTTAGGGAACGCGGCTGCCGTATATGGGTTTATAACTGCGCAACCACCATGCACACCCAACCGATTCTTGAATACTATCGTCTCTTCCCATGGCTCGCATATGAGCATAAGATTGACGGTATCGCTCTTTGGACAGTTCTTTCCTCTCATGGCGAGGATGGTCTTGACCATCGCGACGGATATGACGAGGGTGCTACTATGCTCGACAGCAACCATAAGCCCATTCCTACCAAGCGTCTCGAGGCTGTTTCAAAGGGACTCGAGGATGTTGCTTATATGTTCGAGCTTGAAAATCAGTTAAAGCGCCTTGAAGGTAAGCTAACGGCTGAGGAGCATCAGCAATATCTTGATTTAATCACAGTAGAGCTTCCCAAAATTGCTAAATCAGGCTCTCAGGAGATGGTTGACGAGTGGCGCATTACTGTCGGCACCACTATTGACAGGTTAAGCAGGCTTTAATATCTTAACGTTCTACAATAGTGTAACGCCTCTCTCAGCATTTTGAAAAAATTTTAAAAAATGCTTTACATTACTAAAAATTAGTGGTATACTAATAAGGCTTTGATCGCCGCCTATGGAGTAATCCCACCCGGAGTTCACCTGCCTTAGGCTTTGACCATTGCAAATATTTTAAAATGAGGTGAAAGAAATGCTGCTTAAAGAAGAAAAGACAAGCATCATTCAAAACAACAAGCTCAGCGAGAACGACACAGGATCTCCCGAGGTTCAGATCGCAATTCTCACCAAGAGAATTAACGACCTTACCGAACACTTAAAGGTCCACAAGAACGACCATCACTCCAGAAGAGGTCTGCTTAAGATGGTAGGTAAGAGAAGAAACCTTCTCAACTACCTCATTAAAAAGGACATTGAGCGTTATCGTGCTATCATCGCTAAGCTCGGCATCCGTAAGTAA
>JAXJQH010000012.1:0-5392 GCA_036311245.1 Oscillospiraceae bacterium
CATAGACAAGTGTGCCGACACCTGCGCCGAAAAGTGCAGCGGCAGGACTCATTCCGTTGCCGATTATAACGGGAACTACCAGGGTAGCTGTCATAATGGCAAGTAGCTGCTGAATTGCAAAAACAATCAGCTGACCGAACTTGGGTTTGCTTTCTACATCATAGTAAAGCTTCATAATATTCTCTCCTTTTTTATTTTTGCAAAATAACTCTTTTAACCCATTCTTTACATAAAAAAATATCCTGCCGAGAGGCAAGATGTTCACATTTTCGCATAAAGCATAATTATGATAAAATCTTGCCAACTCCGCACGGTCGGGGGGTTAAAGACTTTACTTTGCTCTAATGGAGATTATAACACAATATATAAAATGTTGTCAAGAAAATTCGACAAAATATGGTATAAAAACACAAAAAGAGCAAACCCGTGAGGTTTGCCCTTTTTGTTGTTTCTAATTATAGGTGACGCGGTTTATATTGTATTAGTCCTCATCTTCTTCTGCGCAAGGCGGTAAAACTTCGGCCTTTAGTCTGATAATTCTGTGATTGTCAACCTCTAAAACCGTGAAAACAATGTTTTCATAGGTGACAGTATCGTTAGCATCGGCATATCTTCCCAAAAGCTCTGTTACAAAGCCGCCGACGGTTGCGTTGTCATCATCAAAGTCCTTGTCATTAAAGTCAACCTCGTCAAAAAAGTCCTCAATGCGCATAGCGCCGTCTATTTCAAAGCAGTCCTCACAAAGCTCTACAATTTCAGGCTCAATCTCGTCACTTTCGTCCCAGATGTCGCCGACAAGCTGCTCTAAGACATCTTCCATTGTGAGAAGTCCCATAACACCGCCGTATTCGTCGGTAACAACAGCGATATGGCTTCGCTGCGAACGCATAGTGCTCAGCACATCGTCAAGCGGCATAGTTTTGTGAACATAAACAGGGGGGATAAGCGATGCCATAATGTCAGCCTCAGGGTTTTCAAGTAGCTGCCTGAGAACAAGATTTACGTGAAGGATACCCACGATGGTGTCGGGAGTGTCCTTGTACACAGGAATTCTTGAATAGATTGAATTGAAGATTATATCCAGCATTTCCTCGCGGCTGTCTTCAATATCTATTGAAAGCATATCAACTCTCGGGGTAATGATTTCGTATGCCTGAACATCACCGAAATCAAAAACACTCTGAATAAGCTCGCATTTGTCCTCGTCGATAACACCCTCGTCTTCGACTGTGTCAATGATGGTTTCAAGCTCCTCTTCAGTAACCGATGGTGAGGTGTCAACACGGCTTTTCCAAAGCAGAGATATTCCTTTAAGCAGAAACTCTACAACAATTACAAGTGGCTTTGTAATAATGGAAAGGGCATAAAGCGGAATTGCAAAGAGGGTTGCAAATGTTTCGGGAATGGTTTTAGCAACTACCTTTGGAAGTATCTCGCCGAACATAAGCACTAACACAGTCATAACGATTGTGGCAATCCATGCGTTAGATTCTCCCAAAAGGGTGATTATAATAACTGTTGCAACAGATTCAGAGGCAATATTAACGAGGTTGTTTCCAATGAGAATGGTTGCAAGGGCGCTTTCGTAGTTATTGTAAATATTAAGAGCAAGCTTGGGAGCAAGCCCCTTCTTTTCCTCGGCGCGTCTTTTTAATCTTATTTCACTTGATGCGGCATATGAAATCTCGGAGGCTGAGAAAAATGCCGAGCCGATAAGGCAGATTACAATAATAATAATATAATTAAGCATTTACCGCACCTCCAAGGCTCTCTTCCTCGTCGTAAATCTCGCCGACGAGTTCCTCGAGAATATCTTCCACGGTAATAATGCCGAGAATTTTTTTACCTGAACGGACATACGCAACGTGTGTGCGCTTGGATGAAAGTACATTAAGCAGGTCATCAACAGGTGTTTTGTCACCGATGTAAACGGGAGTAGTCATAATTTCCTTGATAGAGAAATTCTTATCCTTAAGATAACGCTTTAAAAAGGTTCTCATACTGAGCGTTCCGACAACAAAGCCGTTTCTGTTTACAACGGGCAGGCGTGTAAAGGTGCAACCCTTTATAGTAGCAACGATGGTTTCGTTGTTATCATCCTCGCACACTTTTACAACCTTATCCCAAGGGGTCATAACATCCTTGACACTTGACTCAGAAAATTCAATGGCGTTCTGAACAAGCTCCTCAGTTTCTTTGTCGATATCGTTTTCCTCAACATAGGTTTCGATGATATCATAAAGCTCATCCTCGGTAACGGTGGGGGTTTCTCCTGCCTTCTTCTTGAAAGGACGGCTTACCAAATCCGAAAACACCGAGAAGAAAAGGGAAACGGGTGTCAGAATCTTCATAAGAAGAATGAGCGGACCTGCTGCAAATAGTGAAAAGGACTCATTGCAAGCCTTTGCAAATGCCTTTGGCACCATTTCTCCTACAAAGAAAACAACAATGGTTACAGTAATGGTTGACAAGGTAACCGCATAGTCGGGCATCGCTTCAATACTGCTGAAAAGCGAATATGTAAACAATGTTGCAATGGTTGCAATTCCCGCATGTGTAACATTGTTTCCAATAAGCAGCGTAGTGAGTGCCTTGTCAAAATGTTCAAGAACATAAATAACTCTTTTTGCTCGTCTGTCACCATTTTCAGCACGGTTTGACATACGGATTTTGTTTGTAGAGGCAAGGGCAATTTCTGTTCCTGCAAAGTATGCCGCTAAGATAAGAAGCACTATGATTGCGATTAAATATTGTATCGCAGGACTGTCGTCCATCGAAAAACCAACTCCTTTGAAAGCCAAAATACTTTTTTAATATACCATACGAAAGTACTTTTTTCAATACCCTTTAACAAAATAAAGAAAATATAATGTCGATATTGCAAAATTATACATAATTTAGTATAATAAAGGAAATTTTAGTAAATCGGAGAGTTATTTATGCGTATCGTAATTAAGGTAGGAACCTCAACACTCGCTCACAAAACGGGCAGAATGAATATTTTTCTGGTCGAGGAGCTTTGCAAGGTTATCAGTGACCTTAAAAATATCGGTCACGAAGTTATTCTTGTTTCGTCGGGCGCAATTGGAATGGGAATGGGAAAACTAAATTTAAAGGGCCGCCCCTCCGATATTCCAACAAAGCAGGCTTGCGCCGCTGTCGGTCAGTGCGAGCTGATGTATACATATGACAGACTATTTTCAAATTATAATCATACAACTGCTCAGGTTCTCATCACAGGCTCTGATTTAAAGAGCGAGGAACGCCATCAGAATTTTGAAAACACCCTTGCGCGCCTCTTAGAGCTTGGCGCTCTGCCTATTATAAACGAAAATGATACAGTTGCCACAGAGGAAATAGTAATCGGCGATAACGATACACTCGGCGCTATCGTTTCGGTAAGCGTCAAGGCAGACTTGCTGGTGCTTCTCTCTGATATTGAGGGACTTTACACCGCCGACCCCCGAAAGGACAAAAATGCAAAGCTACTCTCCAGAGTAGAGGAGATTACCCCCGAAATTATGGCTCTCGGAGAGGGAAATGGCAGCGAGCTTGGCACAGGCGGAATGAAAACCAAGCTACACGCCGCCCAGATTGCAACCGAGGCTGGAATTGATATGGTAATAGCCAATGGCGCTGAGCCTATGCACCTTTATGAAATTATAAAAGGCGAAAGCGTTGGCACTCGATTTGTTGGAAAGAAGTGATTTTGTGATTACGACAAGAGAAATATTAGAGGCGGCAAAGGCTGCCAAATCCATTCTCTCAAGCTTAACTCAGCAGCAGAAAACCTCTGCCGTTGTTGCAATGGCGGATGAGCTTGAAAATTCGGCTGAGGAAATCCTTAAAGAAAATAAGATTGACCTTGAAAATGCTAAGGGCAGGATTTCCGATGTAATGCTCGACCGCCTGCGCCTGACTCCTCAGAGAATAACCGATATGGCGGCATCTATGCGCAAGGTGGCAAGCCTTCCTGACCCAGTCGGAAAGACATTAAAAGAAACTGTCCGTGAGGACGGGCTTGTTATAAAAAAAGTGTCCGTTCCCGTCGGTGTTGTCGCTATCATTTATGAGAGCCGCCCCAATGTAACCTCTGATGTTGCGGCTATCTGCCTTAAAAGCGGAAATGTCAGCGTTTTAAGAGGCGGAAAAGAGGCTTTTCGCTCGGCAAATGCTATAGTGTGCGCTCTAAGACGCGGTCTTGAAAAAGAGGGACTTCCAAAGACACTTGTTAACTTAATTCAGGACACCTCGCGCGACAGCGCAACCGAGCTTATGACAGCAAATGGCTATGTCGATATCTTAATTCCCCGCGGCGGAAAAGGTCTTATTGATGCCTGCGTTAAAAATGCAACAGTTCCTTGTATCCAGACAGGAACGGGAATATGCCACATATATGTTGATAAATCCGCTGATATTAAGGCTGCGCTCAGTATTGTAAACAATGCAAAAACCTCGCGTCCTTCGGTTTGTAATGCGGCTGAGGTCTGCCTTGTTCACAAGGATATTGCAAATGAGTTTCTGCCCCGCTTAAAAAAACTGCTCACAGAGCAAAGGGAAAAAGAGGGCAAAACTCCCGTTGAGCTTCGTCTTTGCGAAAATGCCTCAAAGATAATAAAGGGCAAGGCGGCAGGAGAAGCTGATTTTGATACCGAATTCTTAGATTATATCCTTGCAGTAAAGGTAGTAAATGGCGTCGAGGATGCCATAGAGCATATCTCAGAGCATTCAACCGCTCATAGTGAGGCTATAATCGCAGAGGACATAGAGGCGCAAAGTCTCTTTGCTCAGAAGGTTGACAGCTCGTCTGTTTACATAAACGCATCTACAAGATTTACAGATGGCGGCGAGTTTGGGCTCGGCTGCGAAATGGGTATTTCCACCCAAAAGCTGCATGCAAGAGGTCCTATGGGCATAGAGGAGCTCACCACCTATAAATATGTCATTGAGGGAAAAGGTCATATAAGATAAGGAAGTGTATATATGAAGCTTGCAGGTTTTGTAGGAACAGGAAAAATGGGCGGTGCGCTCGCCTCTGCCGTTATTAAAAAAGTCGGCGGCGAAAATGTATTGCTCGCCGATGCGTTGCCCCAAAAAGCAGAGGCTCTTTCCAAAGAATGTGGTTGCGAGTGCGCTACCTCAAATGAGGTGGTTGCAAACTGTAAGTTTGCATTTTTAGGAGTAAAGCCTCAGGTCATGAACGCTGTAGCCGATAGCATAGAAACTGATATTTCGGATAAAACCATACTCGTTTCAATGGCGGCAGGCATTTCTATAAGCCGCATTGAGGATATGTTTGGAAAACGCCCCGTAATCAGAATTATGCCTAACACCCCCGCATCAGTGGGTGAAGGTATGATACTTTACACCGCAAATGAGCTTGTCAAAAAAG
>JAXJQH010000013.1:0-33098 GCA_036311245.1 Oscillospiraceae bacterium
ATTTACATTATCGACCTTCAGAAGACCGTTAAATGTCTTGAAAAGGCCTATATGTTTATCCGTGATGTTGCCGCAGAGGGCGGCGAGGTACTCTTTGTTGGTACCAAAAAGCAGGCTCAGGATTCCATTAAGGAAGAGGCTATCCGTGCAGAGGCTCATTTTGTAAATGCCCGTTGGCTCGGCGGTATGATGACCAACTTCAAAACCATTCGCAGAAGAATTGCTCGTCTTGAGCAGCTTCGTGCCATGGAAGAGGACGGAACCTTTGATGTTCTCCCCAAGAAGGAAGTTGTTAAGCTTAAGCTCGAAATCGAGAAGCTTGAGAAATTCCTCGGCGGCATCAAAGATATGAAGAAGCTCCCCGGAGCACTCTTTGTTGTTGACCCCAAGAAGGAAAAAATCGCAGTTTCCGAGGCTAAGAAGCTTGGTATCCCCGTTGTTGCAATCGTTGACACCAACTGCGATCCCGATGAGATCGATTATGTTATCCCCGGTAACGACGATGCTATCCGCGCTGTTAAGCTGATCGCTCAGTCTATGGCTGACGCTATCATTGAGGGCAGACAGGGCGAGGCAAATGCTGCTGAAGAGGCTTCTGAAGAGGCTGCCGAGGCAGACGCTGAATAATTTTAAAAAATCAGCCTTCTTTGCGTTACGCCTTGAAGGCTGAAACTTTAAAACCTATTATAGGAGGAAATAATTATGGCTTTTACAGCAAATGACGTTAAGACTCTCCGAGAGAGAACCGGATGCGGTATGATGGACTGCAAAAAGGCTCTTACCGAGTCTAACGGAGATATGGACAAAGCAATCGAGTTCCTTCGCGAAAAGGGACTTGCCGCTGTAGCTAAGAAATCCGGCAGAATTGCTGCCGAGGGTCTTGTTTACGGTGTTGTTGATACCGACAAAAAGGTTGGCGCTCTTATCGAGGTCAACTCCGAGACTGACTTTGTTGCAAAAAATCAGGATTTCATTGATTTTGTTGAGCAGTGCGCTAAAACTGTTATCGCCGAAAATCCCGCTGATGTTGATGCTCTTTTAAATGTTAAGGCATTTGGCAGCGAGGAGACTGTTGCTGCAGTTCTGCAGGAGAAGGTTCTCACCATCGGTGAAAACCTCAAAATCCGTCGTTTTGCTCGTATGGAGGGTGACCTTGTTACCTACATTCACGGAAACGGCCGTATCGGCGTTATCTGCAAGTTCAACACCGATGTAGCAGACAAAGAAGGCTTTGCTGCTTACACCAAGGATATCGCTATGCAGATTGCTGCTGCTAACCCCCAGTATTTAGGCAGAGCTGATGTTCCCTCTGAGACCATTGAGAAGGAAAAGGAAATCCTCACCGCTCAGGCTCTCAACGAGGGCAAGCCTGCTAACATTGCCGAGAAAATGGTTATGGGCAGAATCAACAAGTATTATAAAGAAGTTTGCCTTACTGAGCAGGAGTTCGTTAAAGACGGCGACCTCACCATCACCAAGTATACCGACAAGGTTGCAAAAGAGCTTGGTGGAAGCATTGCTATCGAGGCTTTTGCTCGTTTTGAAAAGGGCGAGGGTCTTGAAAAGAGAAACGACAACTTTGCTGACGAAGTTGCAAATATGGTTAAATAAGCTAAAAGCTTAAAAAAGCCACCCGAGAGGGTGGCTTTTTTGTTTTGTTTTATAATTTAATCTTCTTCTCTGAACTGCTGCTCATAGAGATTGGCATAGGTGCCATTTTCAAGGAGGAGCTTATTGTGCGAGCCGCGCTCCTCTATTTTGCCATCAGAAATAACGATTATTTCATCAGCATTCTTGACGGTTGAAAGTCTGTGAGCGACAATAAGAGTAGTTCTACCCTCGCAGAGCTTATCAAACTCGCTCTGGATAAGGATTTCTGTTGTATTATCAAGGGCGCTTGTTGCCTCATCAAGAATCAGTATTGCGGGATTTTTAAGGAAAATTCGCGCAATGGAAATTCTCTGTTTCTGTCCGCCCGAGAGCTTGACTCCCCTCTCGCCTATCTGCGAATCGTATCCATCGGGTAGTGACATGATATAATCGTGAATTTCCGCTTTCTTTGCAGCCTCTATCATTTCCTCTTCAGTAGCATCTACCCTGCCATACATAATATTTTCACGCAAAGTGCCGTTAAAGAGAAATACATCCTGCTGAACAATTCCGATATTATCGCGAAGTGAGTCGAGGGTAATATTGCGAATATCGACACCATCAATCTTTATACTTCCCTCGTTTATGGGGTAAAAGCGAGGGATAAGGTGGCAGATGGTTGTTTTGCCGCCGCCCGAGGGACCTACAAATGCCGTTTTACTTCCCTCCTTTATTTTAAACGAAATATCTTTTAGCACCAGCTCTGAGGTTTTATAGGCAAAGCTTACATTTTCAAACTCTATATTGCCCTTTACATTTGATATGGGCGCAGCCTCGGGACGCTCCTCTTCCTCTTTTTCATCCATAATTTCAAGAAATCTTCCAAATCCCGTCGAAGCATTCTGATACTGCTCCATAAAGTTTGAAAGCGTCATAACAGGGCCGATAAAGAGATTTATTGAAATAATAAATGAAGAATAGTCACCAAAATTAATTTCATTATTATAAAGGAACAAGCCACCTGCGATAAGAACGATGATATTGAAAATATCGGTTACAAAGTTGGTGCTGGAAAAGAATTTTCCCATCGCATCATATGCAACCTTGCGTGCGCGGATCAGTCTGTCATTTCCCTGCTCGAATTTTTCTATTTCGGTGTCGATATTATTAAACGCTTTAGTTACACGAATACCCGTTATGCTGCTTTCAACGGCAGCGGATATCTGAGCCACGCTTTTGCGGCTTTCCATAAATGCCACGTGCATTTTCTTTCTGAAAAAATATGCGGCCGCGCCAAGTAGCGGAACGCAGACAAAAACAATCAGCGTGAGCTCAACATTGATGCTTAAAAGGTATCCAAACGAAGCGAAGACCATAATTCCCGAGATAAGCAGATTTTCGGGACCGTGGTGGGCGAGTTCGGAAATATCAGCAAGGTCACTTGTCAGGCGGGACATTATTTTACCCGTTTCATTTTCATCAAAAAAAACAAACGGGAGCTTTTGCAGCTTTTTAAACATATCAAGCCGCATTTGCGCCTGCATATTTATTCCTATTATATGCCCGTAGTACTGAACGAAATAACGAAGCAGCATCCTTATAAAATAGATAACAAACAGCGCAATACCGAAAATTATTATCATTCTGATATTTTTATTCGGAATATAATCATTGAGCATATTTCGGGTTACCACAGGATAAACCATTGCAAGCACCGAAATGAGCAGTGACGCCAGCATATCAAGCGCAAAAAGCTTTTTATGCGGCCTGTAGTAAGCAACAAATCTTTTAAGCATCAGCCTTTAAGCCCCCTCGCCTGTCTATCCATATCCTCGACAACGACATCGAAAATTTCGCCAAGAGATGCGCAATATTTAAGCACATCCCAAGGCTCATTGGTGTGAAAATGGATTTTTATAAGCTCATCGTCACCTGCGGCGATAAGGCAGTCACCCTTGAAATTTGCTCTGAAATAGGCATCTATTGCGTCCTCATCAAGGCCCTCACCCTCAATAAGAAGCTGTGTGTCATATCTGTAATCAAGCATTAAAATTTCTCCTTTTTAAAGAAAGCAATTATTATACCATATTATGTCTGTAAATTCAAGCAAAAAGGGGGGGCAGCAGATTTTATCTGCTGCCACCTTCATTTTATTTAATGATAGCTCTGTGGAAAACCTTTTTACCCTTTTTAATTTTAACTCCACCGCCAAGAGCATCTTTTGAGATAACGGCATTTATAGCGGTTACCTTTTCACCGTCTACCGAAACGCCGCCCTGCTCGATAAGTCTTCTGGCTTCGCCTCGGCTGCTTGCGAGCGAGCAGGCAATCATAAGGTCAATAATACCCATTCCGTCTGCCGAAACATCGCCGTCTGCAAGCTCGGTGGTGGGCATATTGGCATCGTCACCCTCGCCTGAGAAGAGCGAGCGGGAAACCTCTTTTGCCTTTTCGGCTTCCTCTTTGCCGTGAACAAGCGCGGTAAGCTCATAGGCGAGGATTTCCTTTTTCTCGTTAATGCGGCTGTCTTCCCATTTTTCCATTTCCTCGATTTCCTCAATAGGAATAAAGGTGAGCATTCTGATGCATTTCATAACATCAGCATCGTCAACATTACGCCAATACTGATAGAACTCGAAGGGAGAGGTCTTATTAGGATCAAGCCAGACAGCGCCGCTGGCGGTCTTACCCATCTTTTTGCCCTCACTATTCATAAGTAGAGTGATGGTCATAGCATAGGCATCGTCACCAGTTTTACGGCGGATAAGGTCGGTACCGGCGAGCATATTGCTCCACTGGTCGTCACCGCCGAACTGCATATTACAGCCGTAATTTTGGTGCAGATAATAAAAGTCATATGCCTGCATTATCATATAGTTAAATTCAAGGAAGCTAAGTCCCTTTTCCATTCTTTGCTTATAGCACTCGGCTCTCAGCATATTATTAACCGAGAAGCAGGCGCCGACATCGCGAAGTAGCTCAACATAGTTAAGCTTTAAAAGCCAATCGGCATTATTTACCATAATAGCCTTATCTTCGCCAAATTCAATAAAGCGCTCCATCTGCTTTTTAAAGCAGTCGCAGTTGTGCTGGATTGTTTCGGCTGTCATCATAGAGCGCATATCGGTTCTGCCCGAAGGGTCACCTACATGGCCTGTGCCGCCGCCAATGAGTACGACGGGGCGGTTGCCTGCAAGCTGCAATCTTTTCATTAAGCAAAGTGCCATAAAATGACCGACGTGAAGCGAATCGGCAGTGGGGTCAAAGCCGATATAGAACTTAGCTCCGCCGTTATTGATAAGGTCGCGGATTTCGGTTTCATCGGTTACCTGCGCGATAAGACCGCGGGCAACAAGTTCTTCATAAATTTTCATTTTTTCCTCCAAAGCATTTATATATCGCAATAAAACACTAATTTAAGCCAATAGCACACGAAAACATTTTTTCTCCGCCCTCGCTAATGCCTTTTGCAAGCACTCCTGTTTCATTTTGCTGCAAAAACAATGAAACACGATTTCCCTTTTGAATTTCTCTGTGGAAATCTATCTGAAAATTACGGATAGTGTGTTTCTGCATCTCGAGTGCATTTAAAACATAATCTGCATATCTTATGTTATTGACATGTCCGTTTCTATCAAAGTCACAAAAGGCAGGGCTTATTTCGCAGGCGGCAGTTTCAGATGTAAAGTCCGATACCTTTACAAGCTTCCCTTCAAACATATGCTCCTCGCAGTATTCCTCCAAAGGATATACATTGCCTGGAGCGACTATGCGGCGTTTAATACTGTCTATAGTCACCCATTCTGACGAGCCCTTCACTAAAGGATTGCCGTCCATATCTTCTATGAGGTATTCCCTTTGCAGCGTTACCCTGCCTGCGGGAAGAGGCCACGTTTTCACAACCACTCTCTGATGCTCTTTTATTTCTTTTTCAATCTTGAATTTTACCTTTACTAAGACCCAGAGAAGATTTTTTTCTATCAGCGCCTCAAAGCCTATACCCAATTCATTTGCATGCGCGCCCGCCACCTCCTGAAACAAATCAAGCACAGAAGAAGGCTTGATTTGCCCGTAGCAGTCAAAATCCGAGGTGCGCAGCGCAAATGTTTCGCAGTAAATCTTATTCATATTCCTGCATCCTTAAAAGCTTAAACTCTATCTGCAATTTCCTTATTTATCTTTGCGACAAATTCATCAAGAGTCATAGAAACGGTTTGGTCGGTTGCCATATCTCTTACAGAAACGGTCTGAGTTTCAACCTCTTTTGCGCCAATAATAAGCATATAAGGAACTCTATCAACCTGTCTTGCCTCACGAATCTTATATCCGATTTTCTCGTTTCTGTTATCAAGCTCGCATCTAACCTTATTATCGCGAAGGGTTTCATAAACCTTATTTGCAAAGCTCTCATCTACTCCGGGCAAGGTCAGCACCTTTACCTGAGTGGGAGCGAGCCATGCGGGGAATTTACCTGCAAAGTGTTCGGTTAAAATTCCGATAAAGCGCTCTATAGAGCCATAGCAAACGCGATGAATCATAATGGGGCGCTGTTTTTCATTATTTTCATCAACATACTCAAGTCCAAAGTTAATAGGCATCTGGAAGTCAAGCTGAATTGTTCCGCACTGCCAGGTTCTTCCAAGAGAGTCTTCAAGATGGAAGTCAATCTTAGGACCGTAGAATGCGCCGTCACCCTCATTTAAGATATAAGGCAGGCCGAGCTTTTCAAGAGCATTCTTCAGACCCTCTGTTGCTGCCTCCCAATCCTCATCACTACCCATACTATCCTCGGGGCGGGTGGAAAGCTCAACAAAATATTTAAATCCGAATTTCTCGTAAACCTCGTTGATAAGGTGAACAACACCCATAATCTCATCGGTTATCTGTTCGCGGCGCATAAAGATATGCGCATCGTCCTGAGTAAAGCAGCGGACACGGAAAAGACCATGAAGAGCGCCCTTTAATTCGTGACGGTGAACTATACCAAGCTCGCCGACACGCAGAGGCAGCTCGCGATAGCTATGGAGCTGGCTGCGGTAAACCATAACACCGCCGGGGCAGTTCATAGGCTTAATGCAGAAATCCTCATCGTCAATCTTAGTGGCATACATATTGTCCTTATAATGATCCCAGTGACCGCTGGTTTCCCAGAGGTGACGATTCATAATAAGCGGTGTGGAAACCTCAACATAGCCGCTTCTTGCGTGAATTTCACGCCAATAGTCTATAAGAGCATTTTTAAGCTGCATACCCTTGGGAAGGAAGAAAGGAAATCCCGGTCCCTCATCGCAGAGCATAAAGAGGCCCATCTCTTTACCGATTTTTCTATGGTCGCGGCGCTCAGCCTCTTCAAGAAGCTTTAAGTATTCATCAAGCTCTTCCTGAGTTCTAAATGCGACACCGTTTATACGGGTGAGCATCTTATTGTTTTTATCATTTTTCCAGTAAGCGCCCGACTGCTGAGTAATCTTAAAGGCTTTTAGTGCCTTGGTGTAGCAAAGGTGAGGTCCGATACACATATCAACATAGTCACCCTGCTGGAAAAAGCTGATTTCAGCATCCTCATCAAGGTCACCAATATGCTCAACCTTATATTTTTCTCCTCTATCCTGCATGAGCTTTACAGCCTCTTCGCGGGGAAGAATAAAGGGCTTGATAGGAAGATTTTCCTTAACTATCTTGCGCATTTCCTTTTCGATATTGGCAAGGTCTTCATCAGTAAGCTTGGTGTCGCCTAAATCGACATCATAATAAAAGCCCTTTTCGGTTGCGGGACCGTAACCAAAATCGGCGTGTGGGTACAGGCGGCTGATAGCCTGAGCCATAATATGAGCTGCAGTATGACGAAGAACCTCAAGCTCTAATTCCTGAGGACATTCCGAAACAGTTCCGTCCTTATAAATAATCTTCATATTGGTAGATTCCTTTCCTTTCGGCAAAAGCCACTATATGATACCATTATAAGCCTTTTTTTATTAGAAATCAAGACACACAAGCGCTGATTTTACTTTTTTTAACAAATTTACGATGTGTTTTAAGATTTTTCGAAAGATATTATGTAAAAAAGGCTGACAGAGCGTTTGCTCTGTCAGCCTTTTATCAGTCTTCAAAAAGCGGGGTTGAAAAGTAGCGCTCTGCGGTGTCGGGCAGGACTGTTACAACAGTTTTACCTCGACCGAGCTTTTTTGCAAGCTTTAATGCTGCCGCAACATTTGTACCGCTTGAGATACCGCACATAATCCCCTCTTTATAGGCAAGCGCCTTAGCGGTATTTATAGCCTCTTCATCCTTAATAATACAAATTTCGCTGTAAATATTCTGATTTAATATTTCGGGAATAATTCCATCACCAATACCCATCTGCATATGAGTTCCGATAGAGCCGCCCGATAAAATTGCCGCGTGCTCAGGCTCAACTGCCCAAATCTCTATATCGGGGTTGTGCTCTAAAAGCACCTCGCCTATTCCCGTTATAGTTCCGCCCGTACCTATTCCCGAGCAAAATCCGTGAATAGGACCATCTACCTGCTCTATTATCTCTTTAGCAGTTTGTTTTCTCTGAACAGCGGGGTTGGCAGGGTTTATAAATTGCTGAGGAACAAAGACATCGGGGTTTTCCGCCTGCATTTTAAGGGCGGTCTGCAAACACTGATCAATACATTTTCCGATATCGCCCGCATCATGAATTAAAATAACCTCTGCCCCATAATGACAGACAAGCTTTCTGCGCTCCTCACTGACGGAATCGGGCATAATAATTTTAGTTTTATAGCCTTTAACAGCGCCGACAAGCGCAAGACCTATTCCTTGATTTCCGCTTGTGGGCTCGACTATTATTGTATTTTTATTGATAAGGCCCTGTTTTTCTGCCTCGAGAAGCATATTATAGGCAGTTCTTGTTTTTATCGAGCCACCGACATTAAGACCCTCGAATTTCACCAAAATCTCAGCGCTATCAGAGTCGGTTATATTATTAAGCCTTATTATAGGGGTGTTACCCATTGCTTCTAAAATATTATTGCATACCATTTAAAACCTCCGATGTATAAAGCTTTTATACATCATTTTATTATGATTTTTTAAATAATGTGATACAAAATATTTTATACCACCGCACTCTCAATGTCAAGGGTTTCATATTACTCTTTTATCCATACTAAAAAAGAAAAAATCCCCGAAATTACGAGGATTTTTGTAGTCCCAATAGTCTTTGGGCTGTTTTATGGGTGATATTATCCATTTCTGTGTTTGACAGAGAGAGTGTTTTGAGCAGCCGCATTTCCATTTTAGGGGTGTGCCACGGGGTGTCAGTTCCGAAAAGCATTTTTTCTGTGCCGTGCTTTTCAATTATCTTTTGGGCATAGTATTTGGGCAGCGCTCCATATCCAAAGGATGTATCAATATAGATATCCTTTCCGCAAAGGTGTTCTAAAACGCCCTCACAGCAGTTAAGACCGCCCCAATGAGCGGCGATAACGGGACAATCGAGCCATCCAAGCGCCTTTGCCATTCTCTCGGGGGTTGCTCCGTAGGGAGGGGCAAAGCCATAATCAAGGCCTGCGTGAAACAAAACTGCAAGACCGAGCTGAGATATTTTTTTATAAATAGGCTTCATCTTCTCGTCATCAACAAGAAAGCCTTGGTAGTCGGGGTGCAGCTTTACGCCAACAAGTCCCATATCCTTTATTCTTTCAAGCTCGCAAAGAGCATCCGCGCTATCTGGAAAAACCGAGCCGAAGGCAAAGATATCCTCGCCGTTATTTACATAAGCGGCAAAATCGTTTACATTTCTTTGCTGAGATGCGTTAGTTGCGATATTCATTACAACAGAAATGTCCACACCGCTGTCCTGCATTGATTTTTTAAGTCCGCTGAGTGTTCCGTCGGTATACGGCTCAAGCCCGCCTGAGGCAAAGGACAGCTTATCTATTGCTTTTTCAGCTATTTTTTCGGGAAATGCGTGTGTATGAAAATCAATAAGCATTTAAAGACTTCCTTTAGTATTATAGTAAAAATATTGTTTCCATACAGTATTATAACACACTTTTTAATTTTTTTCCATATTAAAAAGAAAAAAGGCTTGAAACCCTCGGTTTCAAGCCTTTTAAATTTATTTTATTTAACCTCGCCGTCAATGCGGTCAAGCATATCCCAGCAGCCGAGCATATACATAATTCCAAGCGCACGGTCGTACAGTCCATAACCGGGGCGGACAGTTCCTGGGCCTTCTCCCCAGAGGTGGCGTCCGTGGTCAGGGCGGATATAGCCTTTAAATCCGCAATCATGATATGCGCGCAGAATTTCTATTATGCCTGTATCGCCGTCACAATCACGGTGGGAAGCCTCAGAGAAGTCACCATTCTCAAAATGCTTAACATTGCGGATGTGAGCGAATGCAATACGGTCACAATAGGTGCGAACAATATCGGCAACATTATTCTCGGGGTTTGCGCCGAGCGAGCCTGAGCAGAGGCAGAGGCAGTTGTACTCATCATCAACCATCTTAAGGAAGCGACCTACCGACTCCTTATCAATAAGCAGGCGGGGCAGACCAAAGATATCCCATGGGGGATCATCGGGGTGTATAGCCATTTTGATGCCGGTTTCGTGGCAGGTGGGCATAATTGCCTCGAGGAAGTATTTGAGATTTGCCCAAAGCTTCTCGTGGTCAACATCGGCGTATGCCTTGAACAGCTCGTCAAGCTTAGCCATACGCTCAGGTTCCCAGCCGGGGAAGGTCATATTATATTTCTCGGTGAAATCCAGAATATATTTTGCCATAGCATTATAATCATCCTGAATCATTCCCTTTTCATAGAAGAGGGCGGTAGAACCGTCACCAACAGGGTTAAACAGGTTACTGCGAGTCCAGTCAAAAACAGGCATAAAGTTATAGGTTACAACCTTAACACCGAATTTAGCAAGATTACGCAGGGTCTGCTTGTAGTTTTCAATATACTTATCACGGGTAGGCAGACCGATTTTGATGTCATCGTGAACGTTTACCGATTCAACAACATCCATATTAAGACCGTAAGGCTCAAGCTGTTTCTGAACCTCGGCTATCTCCTCTACCTCCCAGACCTCGCCGGGCATTTTGTTATGAAGTGCCCAGACAAGACCCGTAACGCCGGGAATCTGCTTGATATAAGCGGGAGTAATAGCATCATTACCTTCGCCATACCAGCGGAAAGTCATTTGCATAGAAAAGCCTCCTTATTTAAAAAAATGTTATTTTTAAAGCATTAAAAATCGCTCTTTTTAATTCCTTTAAAATCAAATAAATTATAACAGACAAGCTATAAAAAGTCAAGGCGGCAGGGAGTTATTCCCTGCCGCCGAATATGTCACGCCGAAAATTAAAAAGGACTAAAAGTAAAACAAATCCTCAAACTTTTTATCCAACGCTATGCACAAAATTAGCGCAAGCTTTGCAGTTGGATTGAATTGTCCTGTTTCGATGGAGCTGATGGTATTTCGGGAAACCCCCACCATATCCGCTAATTGTTGTTGGGACACTCCCATTTTGCTGCGCGCTTGTTTAAGATTATTTTTTAAAATCAGTTTATCATTCATATTTACACCACCGTTTTAAACACAATCGCAACGGCGAAAGCAACCGCAAAGGCAAGTTCAATAATGCCATAAATTAGCTTTCCGCGTGTTTTCAGATGCTTATACAAAACAACATTACTGCTTCCCTGCATTGCAAAATATACTATCCAGCCAACTAATCCAAGCTCAGGCATATTTAAAAGAAATTCGCCTGCGAGAATTAGCACCACACAGAGCAAGGCTCCGACAAGCATACCGATTCGCGATGCCTTTCCAAGTGCTGCTATTTCGCGCTCATCAAGCTTACCTTTATTTTCCTGTTGACTCATTTTCAAGATCTCTTCTTTGTTCATAACAGGTCTCCTTTACCAAGTTTTCTTTTCACAATCACATTATATACTTGCCAAGTAAACTTGTCAATAATTTTTTAAAGTATGGTTAGCTCCTCCTGCAGTTTATGCAGCATTTTTGTATTGCTCTATAAAAAAGGTTGTGCTATAATTATATTACAAATTAAAATTGAAGGTGTTTTTTTGGACTTAAGCAAGCTTCTTAAAAAGGTTATAGAAATAACCAAAGCAGCGTCGCAGTTTACAAAAAGCGACTTTATAATCACCGAAAAGGAGTCGCACATAAATTTTGTAACATCGGCGGATATTGCTGTTCAGAGATTTCTTGAGGAAAAGCTGGTTGCGCTGCTCCCCGACTCTGCTTTTTTTGGCGAAGAAGGAAATAAATCGGTAAAAACAGCCGAGTATCTGTGGGTGGTTGACCCCATTGACGGAACAGTTAATTTCTCGCGCGGCAATGATGAGTGCGCCATTTCAGTTGGGCTTGTGCACAAAGAGCAGGTTGTGCTTGGTGTTATCTATGCCCCATTTAAGGGTGAGCTTTACTATGCATCTCTTGGCAGCGGCGCTTTCTTTAATGGCAAGCCGATAAAAGCCTCTGAAAGGAGCTTTAAAAACTCTCTTTTCTGCACAGCCTTGTGCCTTTATAAAAAAGAATACACCGAGAAATGTATTGACATTATGCGCGAGGTATACAGTAGGTGTGTCGATATCAGAAGATCGGGATCCTGCGCGCTTGATATGTGCTACCTTGCAAAAGGTGAGTGCGAGCTGTTTTTTGAGTTTCGGGTTTTCCCTTGGGATTGCGCCGCGGGTATTATTATTTTAAATGAGGCGGGGGGTATTATAACCGGCCTTGATGGAGCAAGCATTAAACTTGACAGAGCTTCTCCCCTCATTGCCGCTAATAATGCTGAAAACCACAAAATGCTTTTGGAAATTGTTAAAAAGCACATAAAAACAATGCCTTACGAGGAGATTTTGAGATGAGCAAAGAAATAGATGAAATTTTGAAACCTCAAACCGACATATTTATAGTCGAAAACATTCCTGATGATGCAAAAAAGAAAGAAATTGACATTGACCTTAACAAGCTTTATGAGCGTGCAGACCACGAACTCGGTCTTCAACAAAGCAAGCGCGACCAGATAATCACCATTTATCTTGCAATATTCTCCTTTCTTATTCCCTTTGCGCTATCAATGGAGATTTTGTCCTGGCAGGTAAAAGGTCTTATATTTCTCGCAACCGCGATAGTTGGCATACTCTTTGCCAATATCATAATCCGATACAGAGTATACAAAGAGGCTTATTGGCTCTGCTGTCAAACTATAACAGTCCTGTTTGGAATAAAACAGGAATATCTTAAAAAGTCGATAATTCAGCAGTGCTATCGCGAAACTATATATAAAAAGGGTAAGAAATACCTTATTGACAAGAAAACGCGGGAAATAGACCAAAACGGTAAAGAAAAAACCATAAAGAAGTTCAGCAAGGCAGGCTATGTTAAGGACAATATTTTCAGCTCCGAAACCATTTATTTCTTTATCCACAGTTTTATCACAGCTCTTATTTTTGGGCTGAGCATAGGACTTATCCTCATGTTTTCTCTTATTGTTAATATTATTATAGCAACAGTCTGTTCGATAGCTCTTTTCATAGTTCTTTCAGCTAAGTATTTTACTGAATGTATCAAGATATACGGGGTTCTTATTGACGAAACTCACAAAAGCTTTAACTTTGCTTTCAGCAAAGCCTGGTTTCTGCATTTTTATATGGACTAATAACACAGAAATTTGGGGTGCTCTAATTAGTACAAAAACCCGCCGTTTTGCTACTGCAAAACGGCGGGTTTTTATGTGGAAAATATTCCGAGGTAAAACCCAATACTCTCTAAATGGCAATTCCCCGTATTCTCCTTTTCTCTCTTTTTCATCGTTCACGGTTGCCAGTGCACTAGCAAATCTCAATGCACTAACACCCTGAAAATGCCCGAATTTTTAAGGGAAATTAAAATTTTATCAGTTCCACCAATTTCTTTAATTACAACAACAGGAACAAATTATTCCATAACATTTTCTTTCCTATAAAGTTACTCCATCTTTAAATATTGCAAGCTCGTGTTTATCTAAGCTTTCTGCTTTCGCAGTACTTTCGCCCGATGCAAGTTTAAGAACAAAGTCTAAAAATTCGTTGGTAAGCTCAGGCATAGATTTATTTTCAAGCAAGGTGCCTGCATTAAAATCAATCCACATTTTCTTCTTTGTAGCAAGGGCCGAATTGCTTGAAATCTTAGCAGTAGGCACAGGGCAACCAAATGGAGTTCCTCTACCAGTTGTAAAGAGTATCAATTGTGCACCCGAAACAGCCAAAGCATTTGCGGCAACAAGGTCATTACCAGGCGCTTGTAAAAGAGATAGCCCCTTTTTCTTTACACATTCGCCGTAGGAAAGCACATCCTCAACAGGTGCGGTTCCGCACTTTTGAGTACAACCGAGTGCCTTGTCTTCAAGTGTTGTTATTCCGCCCTCTTTATTACCAGGTGATGGATTTTCGTCTACCTTTTCACCGTATCTCATAAAATACTTCTTAAAGTTATTTATGAGGTCTACTGTTTTATTAAACTCGTTCTCGGTACGGCAACGGTTCATTAAAATGGTCTCCGCACCAAACATTTCGGGAACTTCGGTTAAAATTGCACTACCGCCCATACCGATAATTCTATCAGATAATGAACCCAAAAGCGGATTTGCAGTAATTCCTGAAAAACCATCTGAACCACCACATTTAAGACCAATTACGAGCTCACTCGCGGGACAATCTTCTCTTTTGTATATATCGGCATATTTTGAGAGTTTTTCTATAATATTTACACCTTCGGTGATTTCGTCCTCAAAGTCTTGAGCCACAAGGAATTTAACCCTGTTTTCATCGTAATTACCGAGTACCTTTTTAAGCTCGTCAATATTACCGTTTTCACAGCCAAGACCAACCACTAAAACTGCGGCGGCATTTGGATGATTTATTAATCCCGATAAAAATTTCAAGGTCATATTCATATCGTCACCAAGTTGAGAACAACCATAAGGGTGGTTATATGAATAGATGCCATCAATATTTTCGGTTTTAAATTGTTGTGATTGGTTTTCTATTTCACGAACAATGGAATTAACGCAACCAACGGTAGGAATTATCCATATTTCGTTTCTTATTCCAACCTTGCCGTCGGGCCTTTTATATCCCATAAATTTGAGAGGCTTTATTTTCTTAACCTCTTTAAAATCAGGTGAATATTCATACTCTAACACACCCGAAAGATTGGATTTTGTGTTATGAGTGTGGATATGCTCTCCTTTTTTTATATCGCATTTTGCATGACCTATTGGATAAGCATACTTAACTATATTTTCATCAATCGGTATATCTTTAAGTGCAAATTTATGACCTGCGGGTACATTGTTTAAAAGGGTTATTTTTTCATCGTTTATTGTTACTATTTCACCCTGCTTTAAAGTTTCAACCGCAACCGCAACGCTATCGTCTTTATGTATTTTAATACATTTCATTATGACAATACCTCTTTTAAAGCAACCTTAGCATCGGTCATTACTCTTTCATACCAATATGTAACCTCTTCGGTGAAGTTATTATAAAGACTTAAATCTTCACCCCAGAAATCTGTGTTTTTACAAGCTGTTTCTACAAAATCTGCTTTGCCTGTATTTTCTGCGAAAAATTCTAAAACAGCTTTATCATCGTGAATAACATATTCATCGCCATTTGCTCTCTTTGCATATAGTCCGTCTTCTTTTAAGTCGTTTGAAGAATAGAATGCAAGTAAAGACGCAAATGAGAAAGTAATAAGTTTCGGCAATTCACCTTTATTTTTATAATAATCCTTAAATGACGGTAAAACTCTAGCAGTCCATTTAGAAACAGAATTAAGAGAAATTGAAAGCAAAGCGTGGTCTATAAAAGGATTCTCAAAACGCTCAAATACAGAATCTGCAAATGCTTTTACTTCCTCTAAAGGTAGATTTACCTGCGGTACTATTTCTTCATTTACCACTCGACGTATAAATTCACCCATTACTTTATCGCTCATGCAATCCCTTACGATATCTATACCGTAAAGATATCCTGCAAGCACAGACGATGTATGAGCACCGTTAAGCACGCGCACCTTTCTTTCCTTATAAGGCTTGTGATTATCTGTAAACACAACTGGCAAACCGATTTTATCTAAAGGGAGTTCTCCACTTATATCTTTATCACTCTCAATTACCCAAAGTGCAAAAGGTTCACCAATATCTACAAGTTTATCTTCGTAACCGAGTTCTTCGCAAACCTTATCTGCATATCCTCTTGGATAGCCTGTTACAATTCTATCTACTAAAGTTGAGCAAAAAACATTGCAATCGTTAAGCCAAGTTTTAAATTCTTCGGGTAAATTCCAAATATCTGCAAGTGCTAGAACACACTCTTTTAATTTCTTTCCGTTTTCTTCAATAAGTTCAACAGGAAGAACGATTAAGCCTTTATCTTCCGCGCCCGAAAAAGCTTTAAATCTCTCGTAGAGAAATTTTGTAAGTTTACCAGGATATGTAGAGGGCAGTCCCTCAAAAGAATCGTTCTTATCTAAAACAATACCAGCTTCAGTTGTGTTAGATACAACAAAGCGAAGCGTATCCAATTTAGCCAAAGACATATACTCATCATAATTATCAGCACAATCGAGTGTTTTTGAAACAGATGTAATAGTTCTGCTATCATTTACAACCTTGCCATTTTCTTTACCACGAAGTAATACAGTATAAAGGTTGTCCTGTTCATTAAATGCATCAAGGCTACCAAATGAGATGGGCTTTACAATAGCGACGCTTCCACCGAATACGCCCTTTTCGTTTGCTATATCAATCATATAATCAACAAAGGCGCGAAGAAAATTACCTTCACCAAACTGTATTACCTTTATTGGATATTCTTTTCTTTCAATTACTTTATCTTTAATATTCATATCTTCACCTACTAAAACTATTTATTTAATAACGCATCTATTTCCATTATCATACATACAAGAATTTTAATTCCTTCCAGAAATCCATCTATACTAAGCTTTTCATCAGGTTGATGGAACCCACTATGACCCTCTGGTAAGGTTCAATAAAGAAGGGTATCATATTGCCTCTTCCTCCACCGTAATATATTCTTGCAGAAAGGTTGCTGCTTCTCGGCATTCATTCTTTGCACATTGCACCAGCGCAACAATAGAAATATCATTTTCAACTTCTTTTTCGGGCACAAGAGGAATTAATATTCTATTGGGTTTAGCGCGGGAGGTTTGAGCTTTTTTAGGCGGAGCTATATACGAATGAAGCATAGTGATTCGATTATCATAACACGGATTTGTGTGTTACACAAGGTCATTGATTTCACGATTTTCTTGGGTTCTCTCAGGATATCAATTTTTGCCCTTTTGGAAGAAACCCGCGATGAGAGGGGTTACCCTGAAATAGAAAATTTTATTCAAATTCGATGGTTCCCACAGGCTTGGGAGTGAGATCCATAAGCACGCGGCTGATGCCTTTTACCTCGCTTGTGATGCGAGCAGTGATATGGTGCAGAAGCTCATAAGGAATTTCCTCTATGGTAGCGCTCATAGCATCGGTAGTGTTAACTGCGCGGATAATGGCGCACCAACCATCAAGACGTTTACCGTCAATTACTCCTACGGCTGTCATATCAGGAACAGCGATAAAATACTGCCATACCTTTTCAGCAAGGCCGCTTTTATCAAATTCCTCGCGCAGAATTGCATCTGCCTCACGAAGAGCCTCAAGTCTATCGCGGGTAATGGCGCCAAGGCAGCGAACTCCAAGACCGGGGCCGGGGAAGGGCTGGCGGTAAACCATACCGTGAGGAAGTCCGAGAGCCTCACCCACTACACGCACCTCATCCTTATAAAGAAGCTTGACGGGCTCGACAAGCTCAAACTGCATATCCTCGGGAAGACCGCCGACATTATGGTGGGCCTTAACACCGTCACTCTCCAAAATATCGGGGTAAATAGTTCCCTGAGCGAGGAAGGAAATTCCCTCTAATTTACGAGCCTCTTCATCAAAGACCTTGATAAATTCGCCGCCGATAATTTTGCGCTTCTTTTCGGGGTCAGAAACTCCCTTAAGAAGGTCAAGAAAACGGTCAGTAGCATCAATATAGATAAGGTTAGCATCAAGCTCCTTACCGAAAACCTCTATAACCTGCTCGCTCTCACCCTTACGCATAAGACCGTGGTTAACATGCACGCAAACCAGCTGTTTACCGATGGCTTTAATAAGCAGAGCTGCAACGACAGAAGAATCTACACCGCCCGAAAGAGCGAGGAGAACCTTTTTATCTCCTACCTGAGCGCGGATTTCAGCTATCTGCCCAGCGATAAATTCATCTGCAAGCTCTTTAGAATTGATACGCTGCATTGAATCGGGTCTTACATTGTTTTGCATACATTTTTCCTCCAATATTTTTTAGCACTCTTTTTACAAAAATTATAATAAAGAATTATAACCCTTTTTTTTTAAAAATGCAATATTTTTATTATAAAAAACTTGTGTTTTTTCAAAAAATATTCTCTCTTATTGTTGTTAAAAATTATATAAATATCCCTGACAGTAATCTCTGTCAGGGATAGCTTTAATTAAATTTACGAAATCCTAAATAATTATGTTCTTGATATATAAACTCCGCCCTCACCGTCAATTTCGAGGATTTTGACAAGAACGCGTTCCTCGTGTGAGGTGGGGATATTTTTCCCCACAAAGTCACCGCGAATAGGCAGTTCCCTATGTCCTCTGTCTACCATAATGGCAAGCTGGATACACGAAGGGCGACCGAGAGAAATAAGAGCGTCAATAGCGGCGCGCACCGTCCTTCCCGTATAGAGAACATCATCTACCAGCACGATTTTTTTGCCTGTTATCGAAAAAGGAATATCGGTTGCATTGATAACAGGGTCAACAAACTCCTGCGAGAGGTCATCACGGTACAGCGTTATATCAAGCATTCCCATAGGGGGCATTTTCCCCTCAATGGCGCTGATATAATTACAAAGGCGCTCTGCAAGCGGAACTCCGCGGCGGCGAATTCCTATAACACAAAGGTTTTCGCAGCCTTTATTGCGTTCAATTATTTCATGAGCAATTCTTTTAAGGGCGCGCTCTACCGCTTCGCCATCCATAATTTTAGTCTGCTGCATAATAAACCTCCAAAACAGACGGTTTAGGGATTGTTTTCTATGTAAAGTGATTATTCTTCACAGCCGCTAAGTGCTTGAATTAAAGCCTTTGCAAGCTGGTCAGGGCAGGATGTGCCCTTAAACCCACATTCAATACCCTCAAGGCGGGTAACGGCCTCCTGCACAGTCATACCCTCAACAAGGCGGGCAACTCCCTGAGTGTTACCTGCGCATCCGCCTATAAAATCTACGCGTTTTATAACATTGCCATCAAGTTCAATCTCAATTTTACGGGAGCAAACTCCGCGAGGCACATATGTATGTTTAGTCATTTTATTATCTCCTTTATTTTGAGCATCCGCTGCAGGCGGTGAAGAGCTTTTCAATAGAGTGCGGACTTGTCCCCTTAGATTTGCGAAATCCTAACGGAAGGAGCTTCTCAGATAGCTCCTCTGAAACATCAAAATCATAAAAACGAGCTCCCTTTTGCTCTCCGCCTGCGATAGCTGCGCGCACAACGCCATCTAAAATCTCGGCATTGGGTGCCTCTACATAGGTTATTACGGCAGTGTCACTTTGCATAACAAACACACAAAAGCCGCAGATATCGCGCTCAAGGAGCGCCGCATAGCATATTTTAGTTTCATCATACTCAATACCTGCACTAAAGCAAAGTTCTCTTGTTATGTAAACAGGTGTTTCTTTTATAACTATCATTTTTATCCTCCAAAGGCTTTAAGACCGTGAGTTAAAAACGCACGGTCTTATATTCTCTTTTTTACCATAATAATATTTGCTATGGGAACTGCCAAAGGCGTTACATAAGAAACGATTATCTGAGCGACATTCATTTCGCTTGTATTGAGCGCCCTTTCATAGCCCGCATAGATTAAAGCGCAGATAAGCAGGATACTGGCGGCTGCGACGCAGCTTATGATTACGCTTGCCTTTCTTTTATCAAGAGCGAGCAGCAAAACCGAGAGTAAAAATCCGATAACAGAAAAGAATATCATAAAAATACCGTAGGAATGAAAGTGGCTGCGGGTGTCGCTACCCAAAAGACCTACAACTGCAGGTGCCTGAAGCAGCCAGACTATTCCGACTATAATAAGCAAAAACCAGAAATCCTTATATCCGCGCTCTTTTCGGGACAGCTTTTCCCTTTGTATTTCCTTCTCTTTAAGCGTCAATTTTGACATATTTTACTCCTTTTATGTATCTTCCTCTTTTTTAATTCCGAAAATGAGCCTTAAAATACCTTTAAGGAATTTCGGACTTTTTACAACAACAATCTTCATAAAGTTCATACCCCCATTCCATAAAAATGGCTGGGAAAAGTTTTATGAACAGATAATTATTTTGGTGCCGACTATTATTGAAATGATGGCAGCCACCGTTACTATAAAGCGAAATGAGCAGAATGACACAAGCAGCACCGCTATTCCGCCGCAGATAAGCACACGACCGAGTGTTCCTCTTCTTCTACCCATAAAACTCCTCCGCAAACCTAAAATGAACATAGTACTTTGCTCATTTTCATTATACGCGAAGGGGAATTTTTTTGTTAATCCTCTTTTTTTGAGAGTATCATAAGCACTCTACTGACATCATCACCCTGCAGCACCTTTATAATAGCTGAATGTGAGATTATCTCGTTGCTTACGCCAAGGGGAAACGATTTTGCAAGCAAAACCTGCCCGTCATAGCTTGTTCCTGAAAGCTCAACTGCTACCCTATCACAGCCAAAAGGAAAAAGCGAAAGGTAGCCTGCGTTATTGGGGACAATATGCTCGCCAACCTCAAGAACCCTGACGCGGGTTTTATCGTCTACAAGCTCTCCGTTAAGTGAGTTGTCTGCAAGATATCCGAGAGCAGAAAAGGCGGCAACAGTATGGTCAAGTCTATTTCCGCCGAGAGCGCCGTAAATTTTAAAGTCCTCACAGCCTGCTTGCATACCATATTTAATGGCGAGCATAAGGTCGGTGTCATCCTTGCGGATGGGGAAGGTGACGGTGCAGATATTCTCTGTTTCGTTCCTGTCGCAGGAATCGAAATCACCGAGAACAAGGTCTACTTTTATCCCGAGAGCCTTTGCGTGGCGAATTCCCGCATCAGCGCAGATGACCATTGTTTCATCGTCTATCTCAATATAATCGGCTTTTCCAATAGGAGCAGCCGCAAAAATAGCGCATTTTTTCATAAGGTTATCACCTTTTTTGTTTTATATCCCAATCACGGATTTTTTCTGCCTCACGAAAAAGCTCACAATAGCTTTCATAACGCGAGGGCGGAATATCTCCGCGCAAAACAGCTGTTTTAACGGAACAGTCCCTCTCGCCGACGTGGCTACAATCGGGAAAGCGGCAATTACCCGAAAACGGCTCAAATTCAGGGAAACAGCCTGCAACCTCGTCCTTTTTTATAACGGCATATCCTTCAAAATCAATGGTTGAAAAGCCCGGTGTATCGGCGATGTAGCCTCCCTCGGGAAGCGGAAATAATTCGATATGGCGGGTAGTGTGTCTGCCCCTTGAGAGCTTTTGAGATATCTCGCCCGTTTTAAGGGAAAGCTCAGGGAACATCTGATTTATAAGGGTTGATTTTCCTACGCCCGAATTACCTGTGAAAACGCTGGTAAGACCGCTGAGGCTTTTTCTGATTTCCTCTGCCCCTTCCATAGTTTCGGCGTTGGTTTGAAAGACGGTAATACCCGTTTTTTTATAAACATCAGAAAGCTTTTGGGCGCTGTCCAAATCTGTTTTACTGATAACAATAATCGGCTCAACTTCACTATGGACTGCAATGGCGGTTAGTTTATCAATGTTTAAGAGGTTTGGCTCGGGCAGTGTTGTTGAGCAGACAATATAAAGTCTATCTATATTGCTGACTGCGGGGCGGATAAGAGAATTTTTGCGCTCTGAGATTTCTATAACCATGCCGCACATTTTCTCTCTGTCAAACTCAGCAGTAACATAATCTCCTACATACGGGGACATCTGGCTATTGCGAAATGAGCCTCTTGCGCGACATTCTATAATGCCAAGCTCGGTTTCGATATAATAAAAGCCGCCGATACCCTTTAAAATCCTGCCCTTAATTTTTTCCATAAATTCCTCACAGATTTACAGAAGCGGCGGTAGTTTCTACCGCCGCTTTGCTTTTTTCTTTTTAGTATGCGGCTATTGCCTACATTACTCGGCTGCCGGCGCACCTTCAGGGACCGCGATAGAACTCGATGTTGTGTTTTCGGGAGCCTTTATCTGAGACTCAAGAATAGATGTATTATCCTGAAGCAGTGTGCTGGTCTGAGTGTCAAAGTTGACATTGTATGCAAGGTAAACCGAGCCGTCAATACGAATGACAAGCTTGCGGACACCTGTTCCGCTTAAAGACAGCGCCCATTTATCAACATCTGTTGCATAGAGGTTAGATGTTTTAACAGTTTCACCATCCAGCGTTGCGATAAGCTCAATCTGACCTGTGTAGAACGCGGGAATGGGGATATCCATATTATATGTGGTCTGCTGTTTTTGGCCTGAGCTGACTTTAAGTGTGATAGCAGTGCCCTGGTCTACCCAAGTGTCACCCGTGACATCCTGATAGGTTACCATTCCCTTTACTTTATCTGAGGGAACCTCGACAGGCTCGTTAACTACAAGACCTTTTGCCTGCAGAAGCGCTGTTGCCTGAGCAACATCCATATCGATAACATTGGGAACCTGAACCTTTTCAATCTTTTCAACAGCTTTAAAAATCTGAATGGTTGTGGAAAGAGCGACCTCTTCGCCGCGTTTGGGGTTAGTTCTGACAACAAGACCCTTGGCTACATCCGAGCTTTCCTCAGGAATCTCTGTCCAGTTAGTGAAACCTGCTTTTTTAAGAGCATCTATAGCCGCATCGACTTCATACTCAGTAACATCAGGAATTTCGCCCTTCTTGGCGCCGAGGCTGACCCAAACTGTCATTTTATACTGTTTGGTCTTCTTACCCTCTTTTTCTTCCTGCTTGAAGATTATTCCCTCTTCAAACTCGTCACTATAAGCGGTTTCATAGCCTGAGAAATCAAATTCCTTGTGTTTCTCCTGCGCCTCGCTTAAGTGCATTCCGACAACATTGGGAATAACAGTTGACTTGGTGGAGCTGAAAATACCGCCTTTAGAGAATGCAACAATGATGAAAATAATTACCGCTAGAACGACCGCCGAGGTAACACCCAGCAAAATGGGAAGCATAGGAGATTTCTTTTCCTCTTCCCCTTCCTCGTTATCATTAACCTTTTTATCATCATTTGCAACTGCGCCGAAATGGCGGGTGGGCATTTCATCGTTTAAGTATTTATAAGAGAACTGAATGCTGGGGTTCTTTTTAAACTCATCGATATCTCGCAGCATTTCAGCAGCGCTCTGATAGCGAAGCTTTGTATCCTTTTGCATTGCTTTAAGGATAATTTCCTCAAGCCCCTCGGGAATGGTGTCATTTATTTCGCGGGGTCTTGCAGGGGTTTTGGAAACCTGCATCATAGCAACCGAAACAGCAGCATCTGCCTCGAAAGGCAAGCGACCTGTGAGCATTTCGAAAAGCATAACGCCTATTGAATAGATATCAGTTTTATGGTCGGTTACATCTCCGCAAGCCTGCTCAGGGCTTATGTAGTGTACCGAGCCGATGACCTTGCCTGAGATTGTTTTTGTTTCAAAGCGGGCAAAGCGGGCAATGCCGAAATCCATCACCTTGATAGTGCCATCCATAAGCAGCATAATATTGTGCGGCTTGATATCGCGGTGAACAATGCCCTTATCGTGCGCGTGCTGGAGAGCTCTTAAAATCTGCACAGTATAGTGCAGAGCCTCTTTCCATTTCAAAACGCCCTCGCGCTCGATATATTCCTTTAAGGTAATACCGTCAATATACTCCATTACGATGGCAGGAACATCGTCATTATAAATAACATCATAAACCTTGACAATATTGGGGTGGGAAAGACCCGCAATAGCCTTTGCCTCATTACGGAAGCGGCGCAGAAATTCCTCATTCTGAATATATTCGTCTTTAAGGATTTTAACTGCTACTGTGATGTCATCGATGAGGTCTCTTGCTTTATAAACATTTGCCATTCCGCCGATTCCGACCTGCTCCTGAATCTCATAGCGGCCTGCGAGCCTGACGCCGATGTACTTATTCATAGTTTTTCACTCCTATTTACAAGAACTATCATTTTATGATTACAGCGGTGATATTATCAGCACCGCCTCTTGAAAGTGCTAAGGAAACAAGAAGCTCTGCCGCTTCTTCGTGAGAAGTAGTTGCTACAATGTCACGCATTTCTTCTTCCTCAAGCAAATTAGAAAGCCCATCCGAGCAAAGGAGGATTGCATCATTTTTGCGAAGCTTTACCGAGCTGGCATCGGCGCTGACATCCTCTTTAACACCGACTGCCCGTGTTATCATATTCTTTTCGGGGTGTACCCTTGCTTCCTCTTCTGTTATCTGACCGAGCTCTACTAACTGCTGTACCACCGAATGGTCGGTAGTAAGGCGGGAAATCTTATCACCGCCGATAAGATAGGCTCGGCTATCGCCGACATGAACGATATGCGCGCTGTCCCCTAAAACCACAGCGGCAACAAGGGTTGTTCCCATTCCCGAAAGCTCGGGCTGCTCGAGAGCGGTTTTATAAACGCTCTGGTTGGCATTTTTTACAGCCTCGCACATAACGTTTTCAATCTGTTTTGACTTTAAGCCCTCAAAGCTGATATCCATACCGTGTGAAAAGGCTCCCACAGCGGTATTGCTGGCATAGTATCCACCGTTAGCTCCACCCATTCCGTCACAAACGACTGCCCAAACCGGCTGCGCCCCGTCCACCGAAACGGCGAAACAATCCTGATTGGATTCTCTGACTTTTCCTATATCGCTAAGACCATAAGCCCTCACACTAATCACCTCTACCTTGGCTTAAAATTACCATAATATAATACCACTTTTATATACCTTTTGTCAACATTATCCGCGCATTTGCTTACTTTCACGCCTGAGCTGTCCGCAGGCGGCATTTATATCCGCTCCCAGCTTTCTGCGAACTGTTGCAGTTATATTATGGGACTCTACTATATTTTTAAAGTTCTCTATACTCTTTTTATCGCTTTTTTCAAATTCGCCCTGTTCAATAGGGTTTACGGGGATAAGGTTAACATGACATAGCATACCCCGAAGTAACTCACAAAGCTTTTCGGCGTGCTCAGGCTTATCATTAACTCCTCTTACAAGCGAATACTCAAAGGATATTCTGCGACCCGTTTTATTTACATATCGGCGGCAGGCTGAGAGCAGCTCTTCAATATTATATTTATTATTTATCGGCATCATACTGCTGCGAAGCTCATCAAAAGGCGCGTGCAGAGATATTGAGAGGGTTATCTGCAAATCAAGCTCTGCAAGGCGGTCAATATTCGGAACAATGCCGCAGGTTGATAGCGAAAGGTTTCTCTGACCTATGTTAAGTCCGTTCTGGTCAGACACCATATACAAAAATTTTACAACGTTATCAAAATTTGCAAGCGGCTCGCCTATTCCCATTAAAACTACATGGGAAATGCGCTCGCCTATATCCTTTTGAGCGCGGTAAATCTGTCCTAAAATTTCGCCCGGCGTAAGGTCTCGCACTATTCCTGCCTTTGTTGATGCGCAGAATTTACATCCCATTGCGCAGCCGACCTGAGTTGAAACGCAGATGCTGTTTCCATACTTATAGCGCATAACTACCGATTCAACACATTCTCCATCCAAAAATTCAAAGAGATATTTATGTGTTCCGTCTATTTTAGAAACAAGCTTTCTTGAAATGGTGGGCATAGAAATGGTAAACTCCTGCGTAAGTCTTGCGCGCAGGTTTTTATCTAAATTGGTCATCTCATCAAAGCTGTCTGCAAGCTTTACGTGCAGCCACTCATAAACTTGAACGGCGCGAAACTGAGGCAACCCCATTTCTTTTACTATTTCTTTCAGTTCACTCAGGTTATAAGAACTGATTTCTCGCATATTTATCGTCCTTTTATGTTTTTTATAATTGCCGAAACAAAAAATCCGTCACACCCGTCGCGGTCGGGTAAAAACGTTTTGTGATATTCTCCGCTTTCTGTTATGCAAAGCGGGTGAGGGGCAAATTCGCTGTGCTCCTCTAAAAACTTAGCTATTACAGCCTCGTTTTCGATTTTATTAATGGTGCAGGTTGAGTAGACAAGAATTCCGCCGTTATTTAGATATTGCGACGAGGTTTCAAGAATTTTATACTGCACCTCAAAAAGCTCTTGGGGCTTTATCCTTTTATATCTTATTTCGGGTTTCTTTCCTATAACTCCAAGTCCCGAGCAAGGAACATCACACAAAATTCTATCAAAGCTGCCAAGAGCCTTATTGAAAACCGTTGCATCGTTTATCTGCGGCTTTACATTTGAAAGACCAAGCCTCTCTTTTCCCTTTTCTATAAGGCTGACGCGGTTTGAGCTGACATCGCAGGAAACAACCTCAGCGCTTTTAGGGGCAAGCAGCGCAAGGGTAAAGCTTTTGCCGCCGGGAGCTGCACAAACATCTAAAATACGCTCAGCGCCCTCTGCTTCAAGGGCGGCGCAGCACAGCTGTGATGCTAAGTCCTGCACATAAAAAAGTCCATTTTTAAATTCTAAAAGATTTGTGAGATCGCCCGCTCCTTGTATTTCGGCGCAATCATGCGCTCTATCGCAGGGTTTTATTTCAATATTCTTTTCTTTTAAAACGGCACAAAGCTCATTTAAAGTGGTTTTTCGGGTATTAACTTTTATGTACTGACGAGAATTTTCAGAAAATGCAGAAAAAATATCTCTCAGTTCGCCCTCGCCATACTGCTCGCTAATGAGAGAAACAATGCTTTTATCGGCAGAAAGCTCCTCGTTTATCGCCTTGGGAATGCAGACTTCCTTATTTTGACGAAGCTTTGCTCTAAGTAGCGCATTTACAAAGCCTTTTGCAGAGGTTTTCTTTGTAAAGCTGCAAAGCTTTACACTTTCATTAACCGCAGCGCTATCGGGAATACTATCCAAAAAGAGTAGCTGGTACATTCCCATTCGAAGGATGCAGAGTACCTCTACATCAAGCTTTTGAGGCGGGCGCTTTGACAAAAGCGAGATATTGAAATCGAGCAGCAGTTTCTTTTCAAGCGTGCCATAAAAAAGGCGGGTAGCAAAGCTCTTTTCTTCGTGAGACAGGTTGCATTTACTGAGAAGCGAATTTAAAACAAGGTTTGAATAAGCTCCATCCTTTTCCATACGGACAAGTGCCGAAAGGCAAATTTCTCTTGCGTTTTTCATCTTCTGTTTCTTCCTCTTGCAAGCAGTACAAATCTGAGCAGGTTGGCAACAGAGGTAAGCAGCGCGGCAACATAGGTGAGCGCAGCCGCCGAAAGTACCTTTTTAGCGCCTCTTTTCTCTGTATTATCCAAAATCTGCATATCCGAAAGAGTTTTCAGCGCGCGGCTGCTTGCATTAAACTCTACCGGCAGGGTTACTAACTGAAAAACAGCAATAGAGCTGTAAAGTATTATACCTATCCAGGTTAAGCCTTCGAATGAAAGCAGAATACCGAAAATAATGAGAAGAGGAGCAATATTGCTACCAAAGTTTGCTATAGGAACAAGGCTGTTTCGCACTTTTATAGGTGCATAATGAGTTGCGTGCTGAACAGCGTGACCCGCTTCATGCGCGGCAACTCCGATAGCGGCTATAGATGTACTATCGTGTACCGACTCTGAAAGTCTTATTACATTATTTTTGGGGTCAAAATGGTCGGTAAGCTTGCCGCTTGTGCGCTGTACTACAATATGAGAAAGACCGTTCTCATTTAAAATGCGTCTTGTAACCTCGGCGGCGGTAATGCCAATATTGCTTTTATACATGCTGTAGGTTTTAAAAGCAGAGTTTACCCTAAGCTGCGCAATAAGGGCAATAATGATAGTCGGAACGACTAAAATGAGATACCAATAATCCATATAGAAAAACGGCATAGAAATTTCCTTTCTTATTTAAGCTGTGTGCCGACGGGCAGTCTTCTGCCTCGCATAAACTCCTGACCGCTCTGCGCCTTTGAGCCTTCTATCTGCACCTCTAAAAGCTCTATTGCTCCGTCACCGCAGGCAACGATAAAGCGCTTATCATCAATAAGAGTGCCTACATTACCCTTTGCATTAACAGAAATTGCTCTGAAAACCTTAAGACGCTTGCCACCCAGAGTTGTATACGCTACCGGCCAAGGGTTAAGACCACAGATAAGGCTGCAAAGCTCTTTTGCGCTTTTTTCAAAATCAAGCACAGCCATTTCTTTATTGAGCATAGGAGCATATGTTGCCTTTAAGTTATCCTGAGGTATGCGCTCAGCATTTCCTTCAGAGAGCAGTTTTACTGTTTTTAAGAGAAGCTCTGCTCCCATAGGCGCTAAGCGCTCATAAAGCTCACCCGAAGTTTCTCCCTCTTTTATTTCGGTTTTGTCACTTAGTATAATATCCCCCGTATCAAGCCCTTTATCCATATACATAGTGGTAACGCCTGCATATTTTTCTCCGTTTATGACAGACCACTGAATAGGGGCAGCACCGCGAAGTGCGGGCAGCAGCGAGCCGTGGACATTAATGCATCCGAGCGGCGGAATAGACAGGATTTCCTCGGGGATAAGCTTTCCGTAAGCCACGACAGCAATAAGGTCGGGAGCGAGACTTATCAGTATTTCTGCAGCTTTTCCGTCCTTTAATGTGTCAGGCTGAAAAACCTCTATATTATGTTTTAGAGCTAGCTCTTTAACGGGCGGAGCAGTCATCACCCTATGTCTTCCAACGGGTTTATCAGGCTGTGTAAAAACAGCCGAAATTGTGTGACCTGCCTCTATCAGCGCCGAAAGTGAGGCTGCGGCAAAGTCGGGAGTGCCCATAAAAACGATGTTCATTTTTTCCTCCATAGGTTATTTCTCAATATGCAAATCTACGGCTATATCAACAAACACCTTGCCCGAAAGGTGGTCTATTTCGTGGCAGAAAGCGCGAGCCAAGAGGTCTTCACCCGTGAGGGTAAATTCCTTGCCAAATCTATCCTGTGCCTTGACAGTTACAGTGCGCGGGCGCTTTACATCGCCGAATTTGCGCGGGAAAGAAAGGCAACCCTCCTGACCATTCTGAGTGCCTGAGGTTTTAATTATTTCGGGGTTTACAAGCTCGATAAGACCGTTTTCATCATCTATATCAATGACAACGACCTGACGCAGCACACCAACCTGATTTGCGGCAAGACCGACACCGTTTGCGGCATACATAGACTCTGCCATATCATCTAAAAGTGTCCAGAGCTTTTCATCAAAGCTTTCTACCTTTTTACATTTTTTTCTTAAAAATTCTTCATCAGTTACTATTTGTCTTATTGCCACTTCTATTCTCCTATCTACATATTTCCGACATCATTTAGGTCGGCATAAACTGTTACATCTTTATTTATTTTATCGGACATAAATTCCTTTAAAAGCTCTGTAAGCATTGCTCTGAATGTTTTATCGTTGCGGCATTTTATTATAAGTCTATAGCGATATTTACCGCCTATTTTGACAACATTCATAGGCGAGGGACCGAGAACTCTCAGCGGAATTTTTGCATCCTGCGGATTTTTGGATTTTATCATTTCGACAAATCGGTCTGCACCCTCTTTTGCCTTTGAGTGCGAGGCGGACACAAAGCCGACAACGCAAAGGTCACAAAACGGCGGATAAAGCATTGCCTTTCTTGCGGAAATCTCTTGTCTGAAAAATTCGGGGTAATTTTGCTGCGCCGCAAGAGATATTACGGGATTTTGGGGAGTCATAGTCTGGATTATGGCTCTTCCCCTTTTCTCTCCTCTGCCGCTTCTGCCAACAACCTGAGTTATCAGCGAGAATGCACGCTCATAGGCTCTGAAATCGTTTGAATAGAGAGTCTGATCGGCATTTAAAACGCCAACAAGGGTTACATTGGGGAAATTTAAGCCCTTTGCAACCATCTGAGTTCCTACAAGGATATCATATTCACCGCGTTCAAAGGCATCAAATTGTTTTTGGTGCGCCGCCTTGCCGCTTGTGTTATCCATATCCATTCGCATAATGCGGGCATCGGGAAACAGAAGCGAGAGCTCATCCTCCACCCTCTGTGTGCCTTGTCCCCGATAGAAAAGGCGGCTGCTACCACAGGTGGGACAGGAGGTTTCAAGAGGGGTGCTATAGCCGCAGTAATGGCACATCATTCGATTATTTTTCTTGTGATAAGTAAGCGCTATGCTGCAGTTTGGGCAGGATATAACCTGCTTGCAGTCTGCGCAGGAGGCGATTGTATGGTATCCTCGACGGTTATAAAGCAAAATTGACTGCTCACCGCGCGAAAGGTTGTTTCTGATTTCCTCTAAAAGGGTAGCGCTAAAAGCGCTATCACGAAGCGCTAAATCGCGCTCAGACATATCAACTATTGTTACCTCGGGAAGCTCTGCAGCGCCGAAGCGCTTTTCCATACTGAAAAGGTGGTATCTTCCGCTCTTTGCGTGGTGGTAGCTATCCACAGAGGGTGTAGCAGAGGAAAGCAGCAGCAGCGCACTATTCTTCGTGCAGCGGAATTTTGCTGCTTCTCTCGCGTGGTATCTCGGGGAGCTTTCAGATTTATATGTACCCTCCTGCTCCTCGTCCATTACAATAATACCGATATTATTAAGGGGCGCAAATACTGCCGATCTTGTTCCAACAACTACCGAAACTTCACCGTTTCTTATGCGTTTATGCTGGTCAAACCGCTCTCCAATAGAAAGACCGCTGTGTAGCACCGCCACTCTTGATCCAAAATATTTATAAAAGGTTTTGACAGTCTGGGGTGTGAGCGAAATCTCGGGCACCATAACGATAGCTTGTCTTCCTGCCTCTACTACATCGCCGATTAGCTTTAGGAAAACCTGAGTTTTTCCGCTGCCTGTAACGCCATAAAGTAAGGCTGCCTTGGGCTTATGCGTTTTTAAAAGCTCACTTATTCCGTTATAGGCATCTTTTTGTGTTTGAGAGAGCTCAATTTCAGACACATCGGCTCTGTCTGTGTCGGACACCTCTTGCACGCGCAGCACCTCGGCATCGTAAAGCTCGATTATGCTTTTTTTGCAAAGCGAGTTTACAACAGCGGGTGTGACACCCGTGAAATAGCACAAATCCTTAACGCTTGCCTCTCCCACATCAGAGAGAGTCTCTAAAACGGCCGTTTGTTTGGGGGTGAGCTTTACCTCGTCCGAAAAATCAGGGATAATGCGAGCCGTCTTAACAGTTTTATCCGAAGCAGACATTTCTGCTTTATCGGTTTTTGATATGACACCTTTGGAAATCATATCCTCAAGAACTCTGTCATCAACAAATCCAAAGCGCTCGAGCAGCTTTTTTTGCGCAATAGGCTTTGTAGCGGCAGCAATTTCACGATAGATGCGCATTTGTTCGTCAGAAAGCTCGCTCAGAAGCTCTGAATTTTCAATTTCTGCGCGCTGATAACACTCGGTAAGGCGCAGGTGCATTCCCGAGGGAAGCTGCGCTTTTACAGCCTCATAAAGCGGGCAAAAGGTTGTTTTGGAAATAAACTGCGCAAGCTCCAACTGTTCGGTGCTCATTACAGGCTCACTATCTAAAACGGCGGTTACCTTTTTAAGGCGCTCTACCTCTACCTTCTTAGGAAAATCAAAAATCATAGCAATTTTCTTGACATTTGCTCTTCCAAAAGGGACTAACACTCGGCAGCCTATCTTTGCAAAAGGCTCAAGCTCAATAGGGAGCGCATAGTCAAAAAAGCCGTCAAAAGAAAGAGCGGTGTTTTCAACCGCAACTCTAATAGTTTTAAGTTCCGACAAAAACACCGCCTCCTTTTTATAACATAAAATGAATAAATCAGCCCTTGCTGGCTTCGGTTTCTACAAAGGAATACTTTCCGTCAGCAAACTCGTTAACGGCTAAATCAACGGGTTTTTCATCGAGCATAACTCCTTTTTCCATTGAATCCTCGGCAATATCTCTTGCTCTTTTTGCAACAGCGATAACAAAGGAATAGTAGCTCTGGCCATTCTCCAGAATATCGTTCATAGCGGGTCTTAACATATTAGTTCTCCTCTTTCTAAAAATTACTTATTTAAAATTTCAAGAATACGCTGGGCAGATGTGTCTACAGCCTCATTGCAAACCACATAGTCATATTCGGGCGCTCTCTCTATCTCTGCCTTTGCTATTTCAAGTCGGCAGCTTATGACATCATCGGTTTCGGTGTTTCTCTTTTTAAGGCGGCGTTCAATTTCCTCTATTGACGGTGCGGTGAGAAACACTGTTATTGCATCGGGGCGTTTCTCTTTTATCTGAAACGCGCCGTTTACATCTATTTCAAGTAGCACATTTTTGCCCGATGCGAGCAGAGAGTCAACATAGGATTTTAAGGTTCCGTAATAGTTTTGGTTATAGCAGTTATACTCAAGAAGCTCATTATTTTCTATTTTTTTAAGAAATTCCTCTTGGGTTATATAGAAATAGTGAACTCCCTCTTCTTCTCCCTCGCGCATTGCTCGGGTAGTGGCGGAAATTGAAAGAACAACATTATCGTCCATTTCCAAAATACGGTTTACAACCGTCCCCTTTCCTGCGCCCGAGGGGCCTGAGAGGACTAAAATCTTTCCTTTACTCATCGTCCGACTCCTCTTCTGCGCTTCCAAAGCGGTTGCCGATAGTTTCGGGCTGAACAGCCGACAGGATAACGTGTTCACTGTCTGTAATAATAACGGCGCGGGTTCTTCTGCCGTAGGTCGCGTCTATAAGAGTGGCTCTGTCGCGCGCTTCCTGAATTATGCGCTTAATTGGCGCTGATTCAGGGCTTACAATAGCAATTAAACGGTTTGCTGAAACCATATTTCCAAAGCCGATATTTATAAGTTTCATATAGGGTTCTCCTTTTTGTGTCTGCCTTTTACTCGATGTTCTGAACCTGTTCTCTGATTTTTTCAATTTCAGATTTTAAATCCACAACCACTCTCGCTCCCTCGGCATCCTGACATTTAGAGCCGATGGTGTTAGCCTCGCGGTTAAACTCCTGAATTAAGAAATCAAGCTTTCTACCTATAGGCTCGGAAAGCTCAAGAATTTCTCTGAACTGACCGATATGGCTTTTTAAGCGAACAGTTTCTTCGTCAACGGCTATCTTATCTGCAAAGATGGCTGCCTCTGTTACAATGCGAGATTCGTCAATAGCAGTGTTGGAAAGTACCTCGCTGATTTTTTGGTACAGTCTTTCGCGATACTCCGCTGCCCTCTGAGGAGAGCGCTCCTCTACCCTTGAA
>JAXJQH010000014.1:0-1297 GCA_036311245.1 Oscillospiraceae bacterium
AGGAATAAGCTTTTCGCATAGCCTGCAAAAATCATCTTTAGGAATAAGAGCTCCGTTTATCTGAAACCTCTCGCGGAAATCAATGATGTATGGTGAGGTATAAAGTCCAACCTTAAGTCCTGCATTTTTTAAAATAGAGGCGCAAAGACTTGCTGTAGAGCCTTTTCCGCTCGTTCCCGCAATATGAATAAATTTGAGATCTTTATGCGGATTTGATGCAAGAGAAACAAGCCGGGAAACTCGAGTGAGTCCCGGCTTGGAGCCAAACTTTGACAATGCGTGAATGTAGCCTAATGCTTCATCATAGGTCATAAAATCAGTCCTTGCGGATTTTAGAAATGCTTTCCAAAACCTTTTGTTTGCGCTCTAAAAGCTTTGCGAGCTTTTCGCGCTCAGCCGCAACAACATTTGCAGGAGCACGGTTTACAAAGTTTTCGTTATTAAGCTTGCCCGAAATCATAGCCTCGTCCTTTTCGCAGACTGCAAGCTCGCGACTAAGGCGCTCAAGCTCTTTTTCAAAGTCAACAAGGTCCTCGGTGGGTATATAAACCCTTGCGCCGTCTGTAATAACCTGAGTAGCACCGGGCATATCAAAGCTATCTGCTATCTCAATGTGAGAGGCAAATGCAAGACGCTCAATAAATTGAGTGACCTTCTTAAAGGTGTCTTTAGCCTCGGTTTCAATGTAAACGCCCGCCTTTTTAGAGGGGGGAACATTCATTTCGCTGCGGCGGTTGCGAATGCCTTTAATAACATCCATAACCTTCTCAAATTCAGCTGCCTCAGCCGAGAAATCAAGCTCGCTACTATACTTGGGATACTCGGCTGTCATCAGTGTTTCGCCAACGTGTGGCAGAGCCTGCCAGATTTCCTCAGTGATAAAGGGCATAAAGGGGTGCAGGAGAGAAAGCGAGCCGTTCATAATGTAGAGCAGCACCTTCTGTGCGCGCAGGCTGCTTTCGCCGCCCTCGGAAAGACGGGATTTGCACAGCTCGATGTACCAGTCGCACATAACATCCCAGATAAAGTCATAAAGCTTGGAAACTGCAACACCCAGCTCAAATTTTTCAAGATTATCGGTAACCTCTTTGCATAGCGAATTAAACTTAGTGATAACCCACTTGTCCTCAAGCTCAAGCTTTTCGGGCAGAGAGGCGTCTGTAACCTCGTCGGTAAGATTCATTAGGATAAATCTCGATGCGTTCCACAGTTTGTTTGCAAAGTTGCGGCTTGCCTTAACCTTGTCATAGCTAAAACGCATATCGTTTCCGGGGCTGTTTCCGGTTGCAAGCATAAA
>JAXJQH010000015.1:0-9978 GCA_036311245.1 Oscillospiraceae bacterium
ATATCGTTTCCGGGGCTGTTTCCGGTTGCAAGCATAAAGCGCAGAGCATCAGCGCCGTATTCGTCAATAACCTCAATGGGGTCAATTCCGTTGCCCAGCGATTTTGACATCTTGCGTCCCTGCTCGTCGCGGATAATTCCATGAATGAAAACAGTGTCAAAGGGAACTTCGCCTGTGTTTTCAATGGCAGAGAATATCATTCTCGCAACCCAGAAGAATATGATATCATATCCAGTTACAAGGGTGTTTGTGGGATAGAAGAAGTCAAGGTCCTCGGTCTTTTCGGGCCAACCAAGAGTCGAAAATGGCCAAAGAGCAGAGGAGAACCAAGTATCTAATGTGTCTTCGTCTTGTCTTAGCTTGCAGCTATTACAATGCGGGCAGACACTTGGAGCATCCTTAGAAACAATAACCTCGCCGCACTCATCGCAGTACCAAGCGGGAATTCTGTGTCCCCACCAGAGCTGACGAGAAATGCACCAATCCTTGATGTTTTCCATCCAGTGATAATATATTTTAGAAAATCTGTCGGGAATGAAAGAGGTTTTTCCATCCTTAACAGCGGCTAATGCAGGCTCTGCAAGAGGCTGCATCTTAACAAACCACTGCTTGGAAACTCTCGGCTCAACCGTCTGATGGCAGCGGTAGCAGTTACCGACATTGTGCTCGTAATCCTCGGTGCGAACCAAAAATCCGCTCGCTTCAAGGTCGGCAACAATGGCTTTTCTTGCCTCGTATCTGTCAAGGCCTGCATATTTGCCGCATAACTCATTCATATGAGCATCCTCGGTCATAATGTTGATAACCTCAAGATTGTGTCTGAGTCCAACCTCAAAGTCATTGGGGTCGTGAGCAGGGGTGATTTTAACAACGCCTGTTCCGAAATCCATCTCAACATAATCATCGGCAACAATAGGAATATCTTTTCCGACAAGCGGTAGAACAACAGTTTTGCCAACAATGTCTTTGTATCTGTCGTCGTTAGGGTTAACGGCAATGGCGGTATCACCTAAAATAGTTTCGGGACGGGTGGTTGCAAGCTCTACATAGCCGCTGCCGTCTGAAAGGGGATAGCGCAGATGCCAGAAATGTCCCGGGGTATTTTCGTATTCAACCTCGGCGTCCGAAATAGAGGTTTTGCAGTGTGGACACCAGTTAATGATGCGCTCGCCGCGATAGATAAGTCCCTTTTCATAAAGTCTTACAAAAACTTCCTTAACAGCATCGCTGCAGCCCTCATCCATAGTAAAGCGCTCGCGCTCCCAGTCGCAGGAAGAGCCGATTCGGCGAAGTTGCTCGGTAATCCTGCCGCCGTAGGTGCGTTTCCACTCCCAAGCTCTTTTTAAGAACTCCTCGCGGCCAAGGCTTTCCTTGGTAATTCCTTCCTTGCGCATTGCCTCAACAATTTTCGCCTCTGTAGCAATGGAAGCGTGGTCTGTTCCGGGAACCCAAAGGGTGCAGTAGCCCTGCATTCTGCGAAATCTTATAAGAATATCCTGCAGAGTGTTGTCAAGAGCGTGTCCCATATGAAGCTGACCCGTAATGTTCGGGGGCGGCATAACAATGGTATATGGCTTTTTCTGCTTGTCAATTTTGGTGTGGAAATATCCGCCGTTTATCCAGAAATCATAGATTCTTGATTCAACCGATTGCGGGTCATAGACTTTTGAAAGTTCCTTGTTCACTGTAAAAATATCCTTCCTTGTATGTTTTTAATCTGATGTCGCTAGGGGGCAAAGGCGCGCCCCTACCGCTTATGTATTAACTTAATAGTACATTCTGTCAAGGGCTTCGCCCTCGCCTCTAATCATAAGATAAATATACGCAATGAAAATAAAGATTGCAACAACAATTCCAATAGCTCCTAGAACAATTCCTGCAATAGCCATAGAGCCCTTCTGGGATTTTCTGCTTATTATTCCAAAGATAAGAGCAAGAACAGATGGAATAATGTTAACTCCGCAACAGCAGGGAATCACACCGATAATTCCTAAAACTAAGGCTGCAACCGAAAATCCGCTGTTGTCTCGAGGCGCATCCTCAGGTGCAATCGGCTGATAGGGAGCTATTGGGGGCACACCGTATGGCGCGTTTTGCTGGGATGCCGAAAAATTAGGATTAATAGGCATCTGAGGAGCTTGCGGTGCCTGTGGCGATGCAGCAGTTTGAGGCGCTGCGGGAGCCTTGGAAACAGACACCTCAGGTGCAGGCTGTGTATTTAAAGAGGCGTCATCCACACTCGCTGCAGCCATTATCATACTACCGCAGTTGTGGCAGAAGCTTGCGCCCTCTTTGATTTCCGTGCCGCAATTTTTGCATAGCATAAAGAATCCCTCCGGGAAATTATTTTGATTGAAAATCCAATGCTTTTGTGATATGATATTATAAAATTATATATATAACTACATTATACCATATTTAAACAGTTTTTCAATATAAACTTTTAATTTGTGGAGCTAAAAAATGAAAAAATATCTTGTACTGCTTCGCCCAATAGCTTACTTTGCGCTGCTCTTAACATTTGCACTCTCAGAGCTGTCCTTAATAGAAAATACAAGCCTTTGCTTTTATAGAAATACTCTTGATATGCTTTGCGCAGGATGCGGAGTCACACGCGGATTTTGCGCCTTTATGCATCTTGACCTTTCGCTTGCTGCAGAGTATAATCCTGTCTTTACATATGCCATTTTCCCCATAAGTATATTTCTTATGCTTGAGGACACCGTTTCGATAATTGTCCGTTTAATTTCGGGCAAAAAAACAAGCTCGCTCTTAGAGCAAGCTGTAAAAACATTAGAATATGCTTTTGAGAGAAAATAAAAAGAGGTTTCAGTGAGAAGCCTCTTTTTCTATAAAAATTTACTTCATATTAGCTTCGATGTATCTGACAACGTCGCCTACAGAGCGCAGATTTTCAATCTCATCATCGGGAACCTCAACGCCGAATTCATCATTAAGTGTAACAACAGCGTCAACAAGGTCGAGAGAGTCTGCTCCGAGATTATCAATGATTAAAGAATCCATTGTGATTGTGTTTTCGTCAATCGAAAGAAGCTCAGCTAAAATAGCTCTAACCTTTTCAAATACCATATAGTGTCCATCCTTTCTTAATTTGTAGGTTAGTATCCTAACCTGTAACGGTTTTAATCATAGCATATCCAAAAAAGATATTCAAGATATATTTTTATATTTTTAGTAAACTTTTTTGAATTAATGTTAAATTTTTGATTATGCTTGACTTTTATGCGTATTATGATAAAATTAATCTATAAACAGACCGACTTAACTCTCAACAACATATAGATGGCATACAGTGCAAAGCCGCAGCCTTGAAAGGTTGCGGCTTTGTGCTTTTTGTTTGTGAAAATTAATCTGAATAGCATACCCTTTTACTTGTAAAGATAAAAAGAGTATGGTATTATTTAAATATAAAGAAAAAAGGTGTGCTTTTAATGAATATTATCTATTTTGGCTATGATATGTTCTCAGACTGCCTTAAAAAGCTTCTGCAAAATCCGCAAATCAATATTTTGAAAATATATAGCTTTCCCTCAGATGGGTACTTTGATTTTCACGATGAAGTCAAGGATTTGGCGGCTGTAAAGAAAATTCCCTTTACAACAGAAAAAGTAACCTTTGAGGAGCTGAAATATCAGTTTTCGCATAACGGATGTGAGCTTGCCTTCTCTGCGGGCTATCAGTGGCGTATTCCAATGGAAAATATAGAAAATTTCCGCGGGATAAATATTCATCCATCGCTTCTCCCAAATGGAAGAGGTCCTTGGCCGATGCCTTGGGTAATTTTAAAGGGACTTTCCAAATCGGGAGTTACCGCGCATAAGCTTGCCCCTAAAATAGACGAAGGAGATATCCTTCTGCAAGAGAGCTTTTCAGTATCCCCCGATGAAACCTATGCAAGCCTGGAACATAAAATACAGCTTTCTGCCGCAAGTCTGACACAGCGGCTTTTTGAAAACCTTGAGGGATTTTGGCAAAATGCAAAACCTCAGGGAAAAGGCGAGTACCTGCCCGAGCCACCGGACATAGAAAGAACGATTTTCTGCGACACTCCCAAAGAAAAAAGAGAGCTTATCCTGCGCGCTTTTGGCGAAAAATATACGATTTTCAGTGATAAACAAGAAAAGAAAGGAAATTAAAGCTATGTCACTGCGAAGCCTTTTTATAGGACCCCAGCAAAACGAATTCTGGAATCACCGCGAAAAACTGCTCAGTAGCAGAAATCCTATAATAAGAAAATATCACAGCCTTTGCTGCCAAAGAATACTTTATAAAAATAACGCATCTATCGAGCCTCAAACCCAAATTCAGGGCAGAATAACCTTTCCGCATGGCCTTAACGGAATACTTATTTCCGCAGGCGCTGTCATTGGCAAAAACTGCACAGTATTTCATCAGGTAACCATAGGCTCTAACACCACTAAGGGATCTAAGCATATCGGCTCGCCGCAGATAGGGGATAATGTCTATATCGGAGCGGGCGCTAAAATTATTGGCGGTGTTAAGATTGGAAATAATGTAAGAATAGGCGCTAACTGTGTTGTTACCGAGGATATTGAGGACAACGCAACTGTTGTGCTCTCAAAGCCTCGCGTGATTGTTCACAGCGAAGCTCGGGACAACACTTTTAAAAACTTTGCCGAGTTTTCAAAGCAAGAATAAAAATCGGCGCAAGGGTTTTCCTTGCGCCGAGAAGGTGACTTAAAAAGCAAAACTTTTTTTGCTTTGTGCTTTTAGGACACGCTGTCCGCAGCATCAAAGCTGTATTTCTTCCACCCATTTTTTGTTTCTTAAAGGACCGATATTTTCTATTTTGTACCTTAAAACTGCGGGTGTATCGCTTTTTCCCTGAACATCAAGTAGCATCTTTTTAACTAATAATTTCTTTTTCTTTTGCTTTTTACCGTAAGGCACGATTTCCACCTCCGATATTATTTTATGCGTATAAAAAGGCTAAAACCGAGGAAATTTATGAAAATTTCCTCGGTTTTTTTCACCATTTTCGAATTGTCTGAACAACCTTTCCCAAAATGATAAGCTTTTGATTTTCTTTTATAAAAATGCTTTTGTATTTAGGGTTAAAAGGCTGCAGAACAGTAACACCATTTTCTTTTATAACCCGATTTAGTGTAACAGGACTGCCCTCATATATAACTGCGGCAAGCTCTCCGTCTTCAACATCGTCCTGCTTTTTGATAAGAGCAATGTCGCCGTTTGAAATTTGCGGTTCCATTAAATCGTTGTGCGCTTTAAAGAAAAAATAGTTTTGATGGTCACCAAGCTCAATGGCGGAGTTTTCGCTGGAATAGGAATATTCAATAGAGCCTTCTGAAATGGAAACAGAATTCAGAATAGGAATTAGAACCGAGCTTGTGTCGCCAGAGTCTTGTTCTTCTTCGCCACCTAATAAATAATCTACCGATACCCCAAAAAACTCGGCTGCCTTGTGTAGAATAGAATAGGGAGCTTCGCGTTTTGAGTTTTCATAAAGTGAAACAGTGCTTTCCGCAACTCCAAATATTTCTCCCATTTCTTTAAGGGATAAGCCTCTCTTTTTGCGTAGCTCCTTTAGCCGCAGCATAAAATTTAACCTCTTTTCGACAAATTATGACCTTTTTCTACATAATAACATACCCTTTGCAATGTGTCAAGTTTTTTGCAAAAAAGTATTGACAAAATGCAAAAAATAGAATAAAATAAGTATAATGATTTGCGAATTGCAAAGTTTCTGTAAAACAATAAATGCGCACAGCAGTTAGGAGAATGTCAGAATGAGCGCGAAAAAAGCTGTTTGCGATTTAAATTGCTTTGATTGCAAATTTGAAGACTGTATAAACGATAGGTTGGAAATTGATGACTTTCGCTTGGTTGAAGAAATGGATAAAACCATTATAGACCAAAGAAAAGAAAAAAAGGCTCAAAAATTGTCAAAATATGCACTTGAACGAAAAAAAGCATATAAAACAGAAAATCCCGAGGATAAAAAGGCGTATGCTCAGGCATATTATAGCTTAAACCGCGAGCGATATAAAAAATACCGCCGACAAAACCGCGATAGAAAAAGCGCTTATGACCGTGATTATTTTTCTCGCAACAGAGAGGAGATAAATAAAAAGCACAGAATTTACGGTCTTAAGAATAAAGAGCGCCTGCGTGAACGACAGAAAGAGTGGCGCGAGAAAAACAGAGATAAGATTAAGGAATATCAAAGACAATATTACCTTAGAAAAAAGGAAGAAAATAAATAATAAAAAAGAAGTATTGCATAGCGCAATACTTCTTTTTTTAATTTGTTATAAAAGCTTCTCACGAAGCTCCGCTGAGCTAAGCGGTGAGAGATATGCAGGGGGAATGTCAAAAACTGTTTTGCAGCCGCTCTCTCCCTTGTCGGAGAGACGAACTGCCGCTCTTGCGTAAGCTAAAATAACGCTTGCCGTAAACTCAGGGTTTGAGTCTAATTTAAGGCTGTATTCGATAAGATTAGAGTTCTGATTTTCCCAACCTGTTTTTCCGCTGCGGATAACAAAACCGCCGTGGGGGAGAGAGGAGTGGTCGCGGCGCATTTCCTCCTCTGAAATAAATGTAACTGTGGTATCGTAATCGGCAAAATAGTTGGGCATTGAAACAATTTGCTCTTTGATTTTATCCTTGTCAGCACCCTCTCTTACAACAACAAAGCACTCTCTCTTGTGCTTTTCCCTTGTAGTAAGCTCGGGATTTGAGCCACTTCTGACAGCCTCTAAGGCGCTGTCGATGGGAACAGTGTACTGACGGGCATCAATTACACCGTCTATGCGGCGGATAGCATCTGAGTGCCCTTGGCTGACTCCTTTTCCCCAGAAGGTGTAATCCTTGCCCTCTGGGAGAATAGCCTGCGAATAAAGGCGCATAAGCGAGAACATACCGGGATCCCAACCCGCGGAAATAATCGCAACAGTTCCCGCGTTTTTTGCGGCAGCGTCAACATTTTTAAAGTGCTCGGGGATTTTTGCGTGTGTGTCAAAGCTATCAACAACATTGAAAATGGATGCAAGCTGAGGCGTTTGAATGGGTAAATCGGTGGCGCTACCACCGCAAAGAATCATAACATCAATGGCATCCTTCATAGAGGGAGCTTTGTCAATGTGGTAAACAGGAACTCCTTGTGTAAGTATCTTGACGGTAGAGGGGTCTCTTCTTGTAAAAACTGCAACAAGATTAACATCCTCAGACTGCTTTATAGCACATTCAACTCCGCGCCCTAAATTTCCGTACCCGTAAATACCAACTCTTATCATAAAACAAGACTCCTTTTGCTTTGTATAGGAGTTATTATATATCTTTTTTTTATAAAAGACAAGAAAAAAGCCGCAATTTATTATATTTTTTTGCCGTCACAGTATTGCTCAAAACGACATAAAATGGAAGTGGGGTATAAAAAATGCCCTCTTGTAAAAAATGAAAGGAGCCAATCTAAAGTGGAAAGAAAAATGTCTGCTTGCTGCTCTCAGAGAGAACAGATGGATATGCACGCATATCATGATAAAACTTCTTGCAACATTCCACAGTCTAAATGCTCCCTTGCAATGGCATATGTGCCTTGGCAGAAATGGGAGATGCTTTATGAGGACGAAAAAGCCTTGTCGGCAGGAACAGCCTTTCCTTCGCTCGACCTGCCTTTTTGCGGAAGGGGGATATTGGAATGATGAATGATAGACAAAAGATGCTCAAAAGAGTACAGATGTTTGATTTCATTCTCGACGAGCTTAATCTGTATTTAGATACCCACCCAACCGACCAAAATGCGCTCGATTATTTTGCACAGTATCAGTATCTTAAAAATGATGCTGCAAATCAGTATGAGGCAAGGTTCGGCCCCTTAAGAGCCGAGGATTTTGTCGGCAGTGATAAATTTACTTGGATAAAAGGCCCGTGGCCTTGGGAAAGCGAGGTAAAATAAGGATGTGGACTTATGATAAAAAACTGCAATACCCCGTAAATATCAAAAACACAAACCCCAAACTCGCTATGGCAATAATTTCGCAGCTTGGCGGTCCCGATGGCGAGCTTGCGGCTTCGCTCAGATATCTGAGCCAGCGCTATGCCGCACCGTATGATGAGGTAAAAGCTATCCTTACTGACATCGGCAGCGAGGAGCTCGGGCATATGGAGATGATAAGCGCCATAGTATATCAGCTCACCCGCGACCTTTCTCCCGAGGAGATTAAAAAGTATGGCTTCGAACCATACTATGTCGACCATACAACGGGTATTTATCCCATTGCGGCTTCGGGCACGCCGTTTACAGCAACCTATTTCCAGTCCAAGGGCGATGTTATAACCGACCTGCATGAGGACCTTGCAGCAGAGCAAAAGGCAAGAACCACCTATGATAACCTGCTTCGCATCGTCGATGACCCCGATGTAAAAGACCCCCTGCGTTTCTTAAGGCAGCGCGAGATAGTGCACTTCCAACGCTTCGGTGATGCAAAACATACTCATTCAAACAGATTTATATATAAGGTACATAATCAGAAAAAGGGACTGTCGAAGCACGGCAGTCCCTTTGGTTTTTACTCATCGCCTTTATATTCTTCCTTATTCATCAAATTCATACACCTCTTTTGCCATCTCGCAATAATCGCAACAGTTTAGAAATTTTCTCATAGATGGTATAATCTTGCCAGTTGAGATGTCAGGAATAGTTTTAAGATTCAAAAAGTTATGAGATGGATTAATGATATAGTCAGCGTGTTGTCCTTCCACAAGATTCTCTACAATTGCTGTCAGAGGGCATTCACAGTAAATAGTCGTGTCACGATTTAACTCCCAAGGACTGTCAGATGTGCGTATATTAAAAATCTCTAATACACCCTCTCTGTAATGGTAAATATTTTGGGGTGAAAATGGACTATCACAAACACCAATGACATATTCGCCTTTTGCCAAAGCAGCGATAAGTGATGTTCTTTCCTTTACACTTACCACCATACCTGATTTAAAGATGAAATCCTTAAACTCCTTCTCGCTTACATTCTTGTTGCCTATTTCAAAATTTTTACTTAATTTCTTCATTGTTTTTAACTCCTTTGTTTAAATTTTCAATTACTTCCTCGAACTTTGATGGCATTACGTTGCTCAAATCAAGGAAGTTGTTTTTGCGACTAACAACCAAATCGTCAAAGGTTGGCAGAGCACTTAAAATACGAGGTAATGAACTATCTGTTACCGAAATAGATAATACTCTTTTTAGTTTTAGGGGAGGCATAACATTGGAACCTAAATCACGAAAATGGAAAATTTCAAAACTACTAAGTTTCTCATTGTAATGAAAAATATCCCGATACTGTGTAGGATGGTAGTCAACACCAATTACATATTCGCCACTTTTTAATGCTTTACTGAAATTGTTTAGTCCTTTTACACTTTCCATACCAAAATATTCGTGTCGTGCTGCGATAAAAATTTCATCCAAAAATTCGAGTGCTTTTTGGGCATCAATATCAGGTGCTTGTTCACTCATTTTTTCCTTTAATTCTTCCCATTCTGCAAGCAAATCTTCTGAAACATCATTAGGTACATTTTTATTTGTATTCATTTTAATTCTCCTTTGTTTATTATCTTTATTTCAAGCAGGAATTAAGAGGCCTGCATTGATTGTAGGTAAAATTTATGCTGCATTTGCCGTATGTTGAGGTTCTTCGCCAAACTCAATATCGCAACCGATAAAGTTGCGATTAAGTTCTCGGCAAGCGGTAAGAACCGAGTACCCGCCAGAAGCAGGGTCAAGAACCCAGTCGCCCTCTTGGGTAGTTGCTTCAATCAGCGCTTTTTGCAATTCCAAAGGTTTGGAATGCGGATGTAATTTGATGGTCTTTTCTTCCCATAAACAGACGAGATAGCACTCTACTCGAACAACGATTATTTGAAAAAACAAATCTCGAACCCGACTTACACGAGAAGATTGAGCAGATATATATG
>JAXJQH010000016.1:0-1004 GCA_036311245.1 Oscillospiraceae bacterium
ATCTTGTGCTGAGTCATCATCTTCTCCGCCTCGATAAGTTTCTCCTCAGGATGAATCATCTTAGGTGTTGTGCTGGCGATATCCATTGGACGAATATTGAAAAACTCAGCCTGCTTGCTCTCCATTGCACGGCAAACGTCGCCATCTGTTACAATGCCGAGAATCTCACCCTCGCGGCAGATAACGCAGGTACGTGTGCTATCATCTGAAAGCAGTTTTTTGGCAGTTTCAAGCGCGGTCATTTCTGTTTCCTCTCAAATGTTTCTGCAACATTGCGAATATGTTCTATAACAGGCAGGTGCTGAGGGCAGTGGCTCTCGCAAGAGCCGCAGGCGATACAATCTGAGGGGCTGCCCTTTGCGCCCTTTATGTTGTTAAAGGTGGTCATAAGACCGGGCAGAAGTCCAAACTGGTGCTGATTATTATAGAGAGCAAAATATTCGGGAATTGCTATATTCTGCGGGCAGTCATCAACGCAGTAGCGGCAGGCGGTGCAAGGGATGGCGATGGTTTTCATAGTAATATCTGCGGCTTTATAAACCGCCGCCGTTTCCGCCTCTGAGAGAGGGGAAAAATCCTTCATATAGCTCATATTATCGCACAGCTGCTCCATATTGCTCATTCCGCTCAGAACTATTATTACGCCCTCTAAGGATGCGGCGAATTTAATTCCCCAAGAGGCAATGGATGCCTTATTGTCCATTTCTTTTAAGACTGCGGCGGCATCATCGGGCAGGTTTGCGAGCGCACCGCCTTTGAGCGGCTCCATAACGGCAATATCAACCCCGTGCTTTCGGCAGACCTCATAGCACTTTCTTGACTGAACACTCTCGTTTTCCCAATCGATATAATTTAATTGTATCTGAACAAGCTCGGTTTCGGGATGCTCGGTTAAAATTCTGTCGAGGGTTTCGGCATCATCGTGGAATGAAAATCCAATGTGCCTTATCCTGCCCTCTTTCTTTTTTTGCGCGATAAATTCAAAGCCGCGGTCGCGCTTTATG
>JAXJQH010000017.1:0-30245 GCA_036311245.1 Oscillospiraceae bacterium
CTATTATGATAGCAGATTTTAAATCGTCAAAACGGCATATTTTTATGCGTTTTTCTATCAAAATAGGCGAATTAGCATATTTAAAATCGCTATTTTTCAAAACGAGCAAATTATTACACTTTTATACTTGACACTTGGAAAGTTATGTGTTAAAATTAATCCAAACTTAATAACATATTGCTTTTTGAGTTATGCAAGCTGAGGGTATATGTATTTAGTTACATATTGATGGGTAAGCAATACCGTTGATAGGATGTAACTATACATATTACTGTTAGCACAAGAACAGTCGATATTTCAAGCACCTATCTTCGGATGGGTGCTTTTGTTATTTCATAGGGGCCACGAAAGTGGGAAATAGTAAAACACTCCATCAATATTAAGTTTTATTAGATATTCTTTGAAAGGATGGAGGAAAGATGAAATCGGACGCTTACGATGAACTCGATTACATAATTGGCTTTACTGTATGTGAGAAGATGTACAATGAAGGCGTTATGTCATACGAGTCATTTTGCCGAACTAATCGGGCTATACAAAACAGATGAAACCGGTAATGGCCGAGGTCGATGACGCTATCATTTGCCAAATTGTGAATTCCATTCAGGTGACAAAAGATCTCAATTTAAGAATTTTTATGAAGGGTGGGGCAGAAATCGTCGAGCCTCTGTTTCCGCTTGCTGAAAAGTAGGCATAAAAATTGACTAATTAAATCTTTGAAGGTATTTTGCATAATCATAACAAAGGCACATTTCGAAAAGTGAAATGTGCCTTTGAGTGAGAATTCAGTTTGCCTGCAAAAAATTATCAAGTCTGTGTAATTAATAGATGTGCAGAAACCGGATGAGTTCCTTCTTCAAACGGTATAATAGTTAAATATCAAATATTTTAAATGTTACTAATCAACTCTATGATTTGATTTATATTTTTCTTGCCGAATGAAACCTTATCATTGTTAATAACGAGGCAAGGCACGCTCATCACATTGTATTTGTTTTTGAGTTCTTCAAAATGCTGAAGGTCAAAAACCTCGGCACGAACATTTGAGTTTTCCGTTGCTATTCTCTGGCATGCGACTACCAGATCGGGACACATTGTACAGGACAATGATACCAATACCTTCATATCCACTGAATTCTTAATATCTTTAATTTCTTTTTGGGTCTGATTGTCGATTTTTTGCCCCGGACCGGAAGCATTGTAAAGACCAAGAATAAAGGATGTGAACTCGTGTCCGCCTGGTACACCGTGAAATGCAATACCTGTATCCTCGCCGTTTTCAAGGTAAACCCGAACACAAGGCGCCCCGTTGCTGGGGTCATATTTTTCAGCTACCGTCACTGTGAGCTTGTCCGATAGTTCTGCAAGTTTTGTTATAAAGCTTTCTAACTCTGTAGAAATAGGACGGTTATCAAGAAAAAGCTTGAGTAGCAAATTGCGTTCCATCTTACTGAAAACGCTGTTTAACTGTTCTTTCATCTCAGCCGTAAAGGTTTCGCTTGAATTATCTGTTGTGTGAGAGCTTTCGCTTACAGTGTATTCATCTGGCTCTTTGGCGACGGGTGGTTTTGGACGCAAGCCCGTTTTTCTCTGTATGCCTGCAACATATTTTTCAAGCTCCGTAGCCGCCAGGGCGCCGTCTCCGGTTGCCGTGACGACCTGCCTAAGCGGTTTAATGCATACGTCACCGGCGGCATACAGTCCATCCATGTTGGTTTTTTGCGCCGTGTCGGTGATAACATAGCCCTGCTCATTCAGCTCGGCAATGCCCTTAATAAGCGCTGTATCGGGAGAATATCCTGCAAACACAAATACGCCGAAGGTGTCGCCGGCGTCTGCACGGTATTCGGTAATCTCATCCGTTTTGGTGTTTTTATAGCGGATATAATCAAGCCCGTTTTCGCCTGCTACTTCTTCTACAACCGTGTTGTTCAAGATGGTGATTTTGTCGTGTTTTTTAGTCGGCTCTGCTACCGCTGCAGCACAGGTGAAATCATCGCCGCGGATGAGGATCGTTACATGTCGGGCAAATTTCGTTAAGAATACGCTTTCCTCGGCGGCGGCATAACCGCCGCCGACAACGAAGATCTCTTTTCCGGTAAAAAATTCTCCGTCGCAGGTGGCGCAATACGCCACGCCGCGTCCCTTGTGCTCTTCTTCGCCCTTAAAACCGATCATTCTCGGATGCGCACCGGTGGCGATCAAAATACCGAAACAGTCATAATCACCGCGGTTGGTATGAACGGTTTTTACATCGCCATCTATATCCAAGCCAATGGCTTCTGCCAACAGAAACTCGGCTCCAAAGGTTTCTGCCTGACGACGCATCGTCTCGGTAAGAGCTTTGCCGCTTACTTTTCCAAGTCCCGGATAATTTACCACCTCATTTGTGATGGTGATCTGTCCGCCGAACTGCTCTTTTTCGAGGACTAATACGCGGTATTTTGCCCTCGCCAGATAGAGCGCGGCGGTGAGCCCTGCAGGACCGCCGCCAACCACGACCACATCGTATAAATTATCGGGGGTAAAGTTTTTTGTGCTCCCCATTATAACTGGCCCACAAGATCAAGACTGGGTTTTAATGTCTCGGCACCCGGCTTCCAGTTGGCAGGGCACACCTGATCACCGTGCGCATGAACGAATTGGCATGCCTGTACTTTGCGGAAAAGCTCTTCGGCGTTTCTGCCGACATTTCCCGCCGTTACCTCATAGCCTACAATTTTGCCTTCAGGATTGATGATAAAGGTGCCGCGCTCAGCCAAACCGTCTGCCTCAATGAGAACCTCAAAATCCTTCGAGATCGCATGCGTGGGATCGGCAAGCATAGGATAGCCTATCTTTTTAATGCGCTCGGAAGCATCGTGCCATGCTTTGTGAACAAAATGCGTGTCGGTGGATACAGAATACACCTCGCAGCCTACGTTTCTAAATTCTTCATATTTGTTTGCCAGATCTTCAAGCTCTGTAGGACAAACGAAGGTAAAGTCAGCAGGATAGAAAAAGAAAACACTCCATTTGCCGAGAATATCTTCCTTAGAAACAGTTTTAAACTCCCCCGCGTGAAAAGCATAGGTTTTAAAATCAGAAACCTCTTTGTTAATAATTGACATAGTAATTCTCCTTATTGTAATTTATTGTGCCTTCCAAAGGCTGTGTTTGTTGCAAAATGCGTATACCGCTTTTATTTTATCCTGTTCGGATATTAAAAAAGAAATGCTCGGTGCCATATTCGGCTTTAATTGCTTAAATTGAAGACCATCCTCGGTTTCTAGGCATACCCATTCAATATAATGTTCGGGTGTCATGGGATGCGCAACCTCACCAACAGTAACGGTAACTTTCCCATTCTGCACATCATAAACAGGAACATGCTTTTCCTGGGCGCCATCACTTGTTCCGGGAACGATTTCCCTCATTTTCTCTCCGCAGCACTGCACAGCAACTCCCTCATCACGTACTTTTACGATAATGTTTCCGCAATGCTCACAAATAAAAAAACGTTTTTCCAAAGCAAATCCTCCTTTCTATGCAAAGTATGCCCGCAGATGAACAAATAAATACATCATAACAGGTTATACTATCCACAGAACGAGGTGATTTTTTTGAATACAAACAATAGAGCAAACTATTTGTCTGGTTTTGTACCCTTTGCTCTCGCAGCCTTTCTTGTTGGTATTATAGGCGGATTTACTACTGTGCTCGGGCCTGCCTTTGTAAAGGACTTAAATCTTGATTATAACAACACGACTTGGACGGCACTGGCAATGGCTATATCGACAGCAACCGGTGCTCCCATACTTGGTAAACTGGGAGATGTTATCGGGCGCAGAACCACATTACTCATAGGTATTGCAGTTTTTTTACTTGGAAATCTTCTGACTGCTGTAGCACCGTCGCTTTTTTTTATGCTGATCGCGCGTTTTATCGTTGGCATCGGCAGTGCCGCAATAGCACCTGTGGTCATGTCTTATATCGTAACGGAATTTCCACCCGAAAAACAGGCAAAGGGCTTTTCACTTTATATGCTTATATCAAGCTGCGCCGTCATTTTCGGCCCGACATTAGGTGGCTTGCTGATTGAGTTTTACGGATGGCGCGTTATGATGTGGGTGTGTGTCGGCATCTGTGCCGTTGTCTTTTTGTTATGCCTTTTAATCCCCATTAATTCTTCATCAAAAAAGAATACCCTCGCAGGCTTTGATAAATTGGGTGCGCTATTTGTTTTTATATTTTTTGGTATTCTTCTTTGTCTGCCGTCCTTCGGACAAAACTTTGGTTGGACATCCAAATTGTTTATTTTGATTTTAGTAGTAGCAGTTCTATCGTTTTTCGGTCTTTTATTTGCTGAAAAAAGGGCGGAAAATCCGATTTTGCAATGGAATTTTATGAAACGCAAGGTGTTCATTTTCTCAGTACTTGCGCTATTTTTGACGCAAGGGCTTATGCAGGCGAATATGACCAATATCATTGTGTTTGTCAACTACACGCAACCGGAAAACACCGTTATATCCGGATATGCTATTTCCATTATGTATATCGGAATGGCTTTGGGCTCTGTTTTGATAGGACCTCTTGCAGATAAATATGAGCCGAAATATGTGCTCGCTGGTTCGCTGACTCTTACAGGTATCGGTTGTGCGCTTATGCTGTTATTTACTACGGATTCCTCCGTGGTGTTGCTGGCGGCTGCACTTGGTATTTTAGGATTTGGATTGGGCGGTAATGCTACAATTTTTATGAAGGTAGTTCTATCGGGTGTGCCCAGCGAAATGGCTGGCTCAGGAACGGGCACATACGGACTTTTCAGAGATTTGACAGCTCCTCTCGGTGTAGCTGTGTTCGTACCATTGTTTACCAATCGTGTCACGGCTAATGTAGAAGGCGGTTTAACGGAAAGCGTTGCCGCCGTTAATTCCATTAAACTTATCAGTATTATTGAAATCATTTGTGTTGCTATAGGTATATTTATTGTATTTTTATTGCCGAGAATTTACAAAAATAATAAAGGAGAAAGTATATGAGATTAAAGGATAAAGTGGTATTGGTTACAGCGTCTACCAGAGGTATCGGTCTTGCTATTGTTAAGGCTTGCGCAAAAGAAGGAGCCCGCGTTTATATGGCGGCAAGGAATTTAGACCTTGCCAAAGAAGAAGCGGATAAGCTTATTTCGCAGGGGTATACAGTAAAATATGTTTATAACGATGCCGGGAAGCCGGAATCGTATGCTTCTATGGTGGAAGAAGTCATAAAAAGTGACGGACGGATTGATGTTCTTGTCAATAACTTCGGCACATCGAATCCGGGCAAGGATCTTGACTTTAGCGCTACGGATAGCGATGTTTTCTTTAATACAGTCAATATCAATCTCAGAAGTGTTTTTATGGGAAGCAAGGAAGCGGTTAAATATATGTCCAAACAAGGGGGAGGAAGCATCATTAATATCTCCTCTGTAGGTGGACTTGTCCCCGACATTTCTCAGGTGGCATACGGAACAAGTAAAGCGGCTATCAATTATCTCACTAAATTGATCGCGGTGCACGAAGCAAAGAATAACATTCGATGCAACGCCGTTCTTCCTGGCATGACAGCTACCGATGCGGTAGAGAAAAATCTGACAGAGGGATTTAGAGAACTGTTTTTGCGGCATATTCCTTTAAAAAGAATGGGCACCCCCGAGGAAATTGCCGAAGCTGTAGTTTATTTTGCAAGTGACGAGTCGACCTATACTACCGGACAAATACTCACTGTGTCAGGCGGCTTTGGTTTGGCTACTCCTGTATATGGGGACCTGTCGGATAAAACGAGCCGCAGATAATATCTGTTCATGTAACGCGTAAATATAATTGAAAAAGCAAATAGGGAAAAGAATTATGTCCGTAATTAGCATAAATAAAAATAATATATAAATGATATAAAAAATAGCTTTCTGCATTTTTTCTTGCGGAAAGTTTTTTTTATGGTATAATCAATTTGTAAAGAAAAACTGGGTAAAACCCAGTAAAATTAAGGGTTTCTCACCAGTTCTTTTTCGGACACGAGAGACAAAAATAAAGACACACCATACGGTGTGTCTTTATTTTTTTGTATCTAACTGCAGATTTTCGACGCTATTACACTGGTTAACAGCCGCCGCGGCTGTAAACTGGCTCGCGCGGCTGCGCTCGCGGTGCGAGATAAAGCAGGCGTGCGAGCACGGCAGATACCCGAATTTTCAAGGTGGTTTTCACCACCACCGAAAATTCGGGTATCAACGAGTAAGGTCGTAGGTTCGAGCTTTACAGATATTCAAATTTTTTAGGCGGTATTTATTGCTGCTAAATTTTCGCAGATATAAATTCTGAACGCTCTTGTGCTTTGAAAATTTACCTTTTACTATTCACTAAAACTTGGTTTTGTGTAATAGTGAATAATAAACCGTATTGCTTTTTTACCATTTTTATGATACTATCCTTTTAGGTGGTGATTTTATGAAGGAAATAAACCTTTGTGGAAAATGGGAGATGCTGTATTCTAAAGAAGAGCCGTCAAAGGAGATGACGCTCCCAGAGTTTAATCTTGGCTTTGCGCCTGAAAACGCAGTGCCGGGTTATTTTGAGGATATGCTCGACGTCTTTAAGAATGCGCCGTTTTTTGATGAGCTTATTTACAATCCTGAATTTGAGGAGGTTGTTTTCCCCGTCACAGGAACTGTTCCTGATATGACGCTTAAAACAATAGTCGGAACATTTTTCTATAAGAAAGAAATCGACATTGATTTAGGCCTTAAAGGGAAAAAGTTCTTATTTAGCTGCGTAGGAGTACAAAATCGCGCGCTTCTCTTTGTAAACGGTGCTTTTGCCGGTGAACACTGCGGATACTGTACCCCTTTTAGCATAGACATAAGTGATTTTATAAAAGCAGGGGAAAAGAATACCCTTATCTTTGTTGTTTCCAATCATCAGGCATATAATGAAAAAGGTGAAATAATCAGCGGTTGTACCTCTCGTGCAGCAAATAGATTTACGGGCGGTATAATGGGTGATGTTTCTCTTAAAATAAAAAATCCTTGCTACATAAAGGAAGTTATAGTTGGCGCTTTTAATAAGAGTCAAGATAATTTTGCCGTTAACACGAGGTTAAACGATGCCAAGGATTTCACATTAGAGTGGCAGATTTTTAAAGGTGAGGAGCAGCTCTACTGCGGCAAAGCCTTTACTGAAAATTTTGTTATTCCGAGAGAAGCTCTCGAGCTTTGGAGCCCTAACTCTCCCGCTCTTTATACGCTGAAACTTAATCTTATTATAGACGGCGAAATTTCAGACTGCGTAGAGCAGACCTTTGGTATACGCCTTATTGAAACAGACGGACTTTGGCTTAAATTAAACGATAGCCCGATATATCTTCGTGGAATATGCGAACATGGATATTTTGTAGAGTCCGTTCATCCCGAATCAAGCCTTGATTATTATCTCGAGCTTGTTTCCTGCCTTAAGAAATTTGGATTTAACCACATTCGTTTTCACACATTTATTCCCTGTGAAGAGTATATGCAGGCTGCGGATATACTCGGAATGGTAATGCAGATTGAAAGCCCCAACAATACGACCCTTTCGGAGTGGGAAGAGATTATGCATTTTGTTTGCAAGCACCCTTCGGTTATCATAGCTTGCTGCGGAAACGAACTGCTTCTTGACGAAGCAAAGATAGAGGAGCTTGAAAAATGCTCTGAGATAACTTGCCGCGTCGCGCCCAACATCTTGTTCTCGCCCATGAGCGCACTCAGGGGTGCGCAATACTGCTGGACCGAGGATGATTTCGGTGGCAATATAACCGAAGAGCCATTCAGGCACAACAGAGCAAGACTTGAAAAGCTGCATGAATTTTCGGATGTATTCTGTAGCTTTGAGTTAGAACAATTAAGCTATGAGGCTTCACTAAAGGGTAACAGCGATACTATCGATTCGTGGGCGGAGTATTTAAGGCGTCCCCGTTTGTCGCACGAAATTTGCATACAGGGCACATATATCGACCTTAATATAGAGGAAAGATACAAGGGTCTGAGAATTGGTCAGATTCCGTTTATTTCGTCTATTCGAAAGGCTCTGACAGATGTCGGAATTATTGACCGCGCCGATATTTACTACAAAAATTCTTGCAAATGGCAGCAAGTTCTTCGCAAAAACTGTTTTGAAACCGCAAGACGATGCAAGAAACTCGCGGGATACGATTTTCTTGGTGTTATTGACCACCATTGGCACACCTCGGGATACAACTGTGGAATTATGAATGAGTTTTATGAGATAAAACCCGGCGAAACGGTCGAGAATGTCTTGAGTTATAATGCTGAAAGTGTTCTTCTTTCGGATATTGGTTATCTTCGCAATCACTGTGAAGGTGAAGAATTCAGAACCAAGTTTTTAACCTCGCTCTATGGAGGCAAGGACATTCAAAACGCGCCCCTAAAGGTCTGTCTGCAAAATAAAAATGGCGAAACGGTTTCTGAAAAATGCATTTTGGTTACTGCCAAAAATGGTTGCGTAAGTGATATCGGAGAGGTTATCTTTAATTTGCCAAAGGTGAAAAATCCCACATCATTTACCGTTGTTGCAAGCCTTGAGGACGAAAATTACAGCCTTGAAAACAGATGGGATATATGGGTATTTCCCAAGGTTTCGGAGCCTGACGCAAGCGGCATAATATACACAGATACATTAGATAGTGAAACTCTTGAGAAGCTCTCAAACGGCGCAACTGTTGTATTTACGGGAACCAAGGGACTTTATTCTAACAGATTAGGCTTTGATATAGCCCTACCCGGAAGAAGCAGCGGAAACCTTGCAACAGTTATAGAAAATCATCCTCTGACAAACGGTATTGAGCACGACGGTTTTTGTTCTTGGCAATTCTTTGAGCTTATGGACGAGGCTACCTGCCTTTATTATCCCAAGGATGCAGACGTTCCGTTTGACCCGATTATTGATGTCGCCTCGGTGCATCAAAATCCTATGCGTCAGGCGGCCCTATTAGAATTTGAGGTTGAAAAGGGAAAACTTCTGATTTCCACCTTTAACACAGCTCCTTCCTCGCCCGCTACTGATTGGTGGAAATACAATATTATAACCTATGCCAAGTCAAGTGAATTCAGACCCAAGAACAAAATCACAGCAAAACAATTAACCTCTCTTTTCAATGACGGAACATATGTAAATATGGCGAAAAACGATAACGTTGCAGGTAACATCAACGATGTTACAATGAAAAAGAAGAAGTAGAAAAAACACCCCATTATGTCAATTTGATATAACGGGGTGCCATTCTGTTATTTATTTTTGTTGGTATCTTTTTGTATTAGTGTAAAAAGAATATCGTTTATTTTTTAAGCTGCATTGCCAAAATGGTTAAAGTGTGTTATTATAAACATACTATATAAAACTAAAAGGAGATTTTTTATGGGATTTTTAACAGGAAAGACAGCTATTATTACAGGCGCCGGATTTGCCGCTCTGTCTGATGGAAGATGTGGTTCTATTGGATATGGTATTGCTACCGCATATGCAAAAGAGGGCGCAAACCTTGTAATTACAGGAAGAAATGTTTCAAAGCTTGAAAAAGCAAAGCAAGAGTTAGAAAAGCTTTACGGAATAAAGGTTTTAATTTTCTCTGCTGATATTGCAGCCGGATCCGATAACGAAGCTACTGTAAAGGCTGTTGTTGACGCAACACTTGCCGAATTTGGAAGAATAGATGTGCTTATTAACAATGCACAGGCATCGGCTTCGGGAGTTACTATTCAGGAGCACACCACAGAGCAGTTTGATTTGGCTCTGTACTCCGGTCTTTATGCTACATTCTATTATATGAAGGCTTGCTATCCTTACCTTAAGGAAACACAGGGAAGCATTATTAACTTTGCTTCGGGTGCAGGCTTGTTTGGAAACTACGGCCAGTGCGCCTACGCAGCAGCAAAAGAGGGTATTCGCGGTCTTTCAAGAGTTGCCGCTACCGAGTGGGCAAAGGATGGGATTAACACAAATGTAGTATGCCCTCTTGCATGGACAGCTCAGCTTGAGAACTTTGAAAAGGCTTATCCCGAAGCATTCAAAGCGAATGTAAAAATGCCTCCCGCAGGACATTTTGGTGATTCTGAAACCGAAATTGGTAGGGTTTGCGTTCAGCTCGCATCCCCCGATTTCAAATATATGAATGGTGAAACCGTTACTCTTGAGGGCGGTATGGGACTTCGTCCGTAACAGGAAAAATATCAGCTTTTCAGCGGTTACTTTGTTGTTTTTTAGGTTTGTTAGATTGCCACAATTAAATATAATCATAGCTACCGGCACAGCCGGTAGCTATGATTGCAAAAGTAAACCACCAGCATCGCTGGTGGTTTACTTATTTTCTTCTATAAATACTATTACATCCTCAACCCTGCAGGCGAGAATGCTGCACAGGTCATTGAGCGTCACGGTGCTGATGGGCCTGTTATGCTTTAGTCTGTCAAGCAGACTGCGGCTGATGCCATATTCATTTATAAGCTTATATGTTGAGATGTTTTTTTCTTTTAATGTTTTGTATAAAGGTTCATACGAAATCATAATTTCACCTCTATTTAATAATAAATTGTACTCTTTTTCTTGACAATGCTCGACAAACCGAGTATAATCCTATTATGCTCGATTTATAGAGCATATATTATATTTTGGAGGGAAAGAAATGAAAAAGATTTTATGCTGTGTATTATCTGTAATTATGCTGTCCTGCTGCAGTGCCTGTATTGCAGAAGATGTGCCCACAAAGCAGACGGGACAGGCGGGAACTTCGTCGGCAAAGAAAGAGGAAACCTTTGGACTTAATGATACGGCTGCATTCAAAGCCCTGAAATTTACAGCCACAGAAATTAAGGAATCAGATGGTGACGGCTTTTTTACACCTGAGGACGGCAATGTTTTTGTCGGAGTAAAATTTACGATTGAAAACATATCAGACGAGGAGCAAACAGTTAGCAGCCTGCTTCTGTTTGAGGGCTATGCAGATGATGTAAAATGTGATTATTCCTTCGGCGCGGTATCTGCTTTTGATGGCGGAACACTCGATGGAAGTCTGGCAGCAGGCAAAAAACTTATTGGTTGGTATGCCTTAGAGGTGCCTGAGAATTGGTCAAATATTGAGCTTGATATTCAGTCAACCTGGCTGTCGAGTAGCTCGGCGAAATTTGTATTTACAAAATAAAATTTTTAACTAAGGGGTCTTAAAATATGAGAAAAAGAAGCATAATGTTATTTATCGCAACCATTTTTTCAACTGCTTATGCAATATACTTGTTATGTTATTTTGTGGGCGGTACTGCATCTGCAAGCGGCGCAGAAGCTTTAGGCGGCGCTATTGCAACAGCTCTTGTTATGCCTCATGCAATTATGTTTTTGCTTGGCGCTATCTTTGGTTGGATTGGAGTTCTCCTGAGGAAATCTTGGTCAGCATTAGTGGCTGCCATTCTTTATTCGGTAGGCGCTGCTTTGTTTTTAGCATATATAATGTTTGGCGCTCCTCTTTTGATTTTAGGCTTTATAGGCTATGCTAATCAAAAGAAAATCAACAAAAAGCTTGCTATAGCGGCAGAATAATTTCAAAAGGGCTTCGGTGAAAACCGAAGCCCTTTTTGTTATGGTGGGAATATTGCTCTTTTTTAAAGCATATGATATAATTTATTAGAAATTTATCTTAAAGGAGAAACAAATGGAGCTTGTATTGCTAACTGCCTTAGGAGTCGGCGGAGCAACTGTTTTTGGCTCTGCCATTGGATTTATTTTTAAAAACTTTTCTCATAAATTTTCAGACATCGTGCTGTCCTTTGCGGCGGGGGTTATGCTTTCTGCTGCGGTGCTTGGTCTTATTCTGCCCTCGCTTGAGTACGGCGGAAAATGGGGACTGCTTATCTGTGTTGCGGGAATTTTTGCAGGCGCTGTGTGTCTGAACCTTATTGACAAGCTTGTTCCGCATCTTCATAAGCTTGTGGGCTTTGAGGATGAGAGTCACAACAATGCAAATTTAAGCCGAGTGCTTTTGTTTGTAACCGCCATTGCCATACACAATCTGCCCGAGGGAATAGCGGCGGGTGTCGGCTTTGGCTCGGGCAACGATTCGCAGGCGCTGCTTATTGCGGGCGGAATAGCACTCCAGAATATTCCCGAGGGAATGGTTATAATCGGGCCAATGCTGGCGGCAGGAGTGTCTGCGCGCAAAACCTTTATCTGCGCGTTTTTAACGGGGGTAGTTGAGGTTATCGGAACGCTCATAGGCTACTTTGCCGTCAGCCTTGCATCGGCAATTCTGCCCTTTGCCCTCTCGTTTGCGGGCGGCACTATGCTTTATGTTGTGAGTGACGAAATGATACCCGAAACCCACGCGCACGGACATCAGAGGGGAGCAACCTACGCGCTGCTCGTCGGTTTCTGCCTGATGCTTGTAAGCGACGTGCTTTTGGGATAAGGTTTTCGCGAGGGCGGCTGTGAGAGGAAATCCTTTTAAAATGCCGACTTTTTGATTGGGCTTACAAAATGCGCGCATAATAATAATTATATTGATTTTTCTGACAAAATATGATAGAATGATATGACGATTATTCTGAAAAAAGATTTTCTGTATTTGCAGGGTGGCATTGCCGCCTGATTATCACAAAAATAAGGTGGGCTATTATGAGTTGCACCGCTTCAAAAAAGGATTTTGAGCCGCTGGTTTCTGTATATTGTATGACATATAATCACGCCGATACTATTGCCCAGACCATTGAGGGCGTATTATCGCAGCAGGCTGACTTTGCCTTTGAGCTTATTGTTCACGACGATGCCTCGACAGACGGCACCGCTGATATCGTGCGCTCCTATGCCGAGCGTTACCCCGATAAAATTGTCCCGATATTGCAAAGTGAAAATCAGTTTCATAAATGTAATATTCTTAAAACCTTTATTCTCACCGCCGTCAGAGGAAGGTATGTCGCTGTCTGCGAAGGGGACGATTATTGGACAGATTGCGAAAAGCTCAAATTGCAGGTGGAGCATATGGAAAATGACCCTGCCTGCTGCCTTTGTTTTCACGCGGTGCAGCAGCTTATGCCTGATGGCAAAATGATGAACTACCGCCCGCTAAAGAGCAGCGGCGAGGTTTCCGCTGAGCTTATCATTAAGCGGGGTGGTCTGTTTTGCCCGACAGCTTCGCTTATGTTTCGCCGCGATGTGCTGGATAGCTGGCCTGAGTTTCGCGAGAGGGCAGATGTTTATGACTATCCTGCGCAGGTGCTTGCGGCAAGCGAGGGCAAGGCTTATTATATAGACCGCATTATGGCGGTTTATCGGTTTGCATCAGAGGGCTCGTGGACAGCGCAGAGGGCAGAGGTTATTGACTATGAGCATCTCGGAAACGAAGAGAGCTGGATGGAGCTTTTTAATGATTACACACAAAATCGGTATGCCGATGCGATAAATTACCATCTGGCACACCTGTGGTTTACTGAATATCGCAAAACCTTTGAAAGCTCGGTGAAAAAACGGGCAAAAATATATATAAAGAAGCTTAAGTTTTTTGATAAGCTGATGTTTACAGCTTTGTTTGCGGTCTTTTCGCTACTTGGCCGCAGCGGAAACAAGCTTTGGCAGATATTTAAAAAAATAGTTTTAAAGTAAAAAGAGGGTGCAAGTATGCAAGACAAAATTTTAGTTACCCGCTCGACCATGCCCCCGTTTGAGGAGTATGTAGAAGAGATACGAGAGCTGTGGGAGTCGCGCTGGCTTACCAACTCGGGTGCAAAGCACAGAGAGCTTGAGGACAAGCTTTGTCAGTATCTCGGCGTTTCCAATACGGCGCTGTGCGTTAACGGACATCAGGCGCTGGAATGTATTTTAGAGGTTTTTGACCTTAAAGGCGAGGTTATTACCACCCCATTTACTTTTGTTTCTACCACAAATGCCATTGTCAGAAAGGGACTTACCCCTGTTTTCTGCGATATAAATGAGCAGGATTTTACTATTGATGTTTCTAAAATAGAGGAGCTTATCACCGATAAGACCTGCGCCATTATGCCTGTTCATGTTTACGGAAATCTGTGCGATGACGAGGCTATCCGCAAAATAGCTGATAAGTACGGGCTTAAGGTTATTTACGATGCGGCTCACGCATTCGGAGTTCGTAAAAACGGCGTCGGCGCTGCTGCACTCGGAGATGCTTCGATGTTTAGTTTTCACGCTACTAAGGTTTTTCATAGCATTGAGGGCGGCGCTGCGGTTTTCCGCGATGACAAAAACTATGAAAAGATAAATTACTGCAAAAACTTTGGAATGACAACTCCCGAAACACTTTCCTTTGCGGGCGGCAACTCTAAGATGAACGAATTTTGCGCCGCAATGGGTCTTTGCAATTTAAGGCACATTGATGATGCGATAAACTCGAGAAAAGAGTGCGTGCTTCGCTACCGTCAGCAGCTTGAGGGAGTAAAGGGAATACAGCTCTCTGCCATTCAGGAAGGTGTTGAGAGCAACTACGCATATTTCCCTGCTGTATTCCACCCCGAAAGCTTTGGAAAAACAAGAGATGATGTTATAGACGCACTCGCACAAAACAATATCGGTGCAAGAAGATATTTCTATCCCTTAACAAGCTCAGTAGAGAGCTTTAATGGAAGATATGACCCGAGCAAGACCCCCGTTGCGGCAAGGATTTCAGAGAGAGTTCTCTGCCTGCCGCTTTATGAGGGGCTCGGAACCGAAAATGTTGACAGAATTTGTAATATCATTAAATCATTAGAGAGGTAATTGAGATGAATATTGCACTTATCATTGCAGGTGGCGTCGGAGCAAGAATGAATCAGGATATTCCTAAGCAGTTTATCAATGTTTGCGATAAGCCCGTAATCGTCTACACACTCGAAGCTTTCCAGCATCACCCCGAGATAGATGCTATAGAGGTTGTTTGCCTTGAAGGATGGCACGATGTTTTAAGAGCATATGCAAAGCAGTTTGGCATCGCAAAGCTCGAAAACGTTGTCAGCGGCGGAAAGAATGGACAGGATTCTATCCGCAACGGACTTTATGACATTTATGAAAGACACAATGGTGAGGAAGATATTGTTCTTATCCACGATGCTATAAGACCTATGATTTCTCAGGAGATTATTTCTGAAAATATCCGCGTATGCCGTGAAAGCGGAAATGCTATCACGGTTGTTCCCTGCACAGCAGCAATGCTTAAAACCTATGATTCGGTTTCGGCAGACGAGCAGGTTCCCAGAGACAACCTCAAAATCACACAGACTCCGCAGACCTTCTTTTTAAGCGATATTGTCGCGGCTCACAAAGAGGCTCTTGAAAAGGGAATAACCAATTCGGTTGCTTCCTGCACAATGTACATCGAGCTTGGAAGAACCCTTCATATGGCACTTGGCTCGGAAAAGAATCTCAAGCTTACAACCGCTGAGGATATTGAAATTTTCAAGGCGCTGCTTAATGCTAAAAAAGATTATTGGATGCACTAATAGGAGAAAGTATGGATTTTTATAATAATAGCACATATCAGAAAGCCATTATTGAAATCGCAAAGAAACTACCTGTAAAAAAAAGCGGTGTTCTGGTAACGGGGGCGAGCGGACTTATCGGCTCCTGCCTCATCGACACACTGCTTTTGGCAAACAATGAGCTTGGCTGTGATTTTAAGGTTTATGCCCTTGGCAGAAAAAGAGAAAAGCTTGAAAAGCGTTTTTCTTATGCAAAGGGGGATGACCGCCTTAACTTCATAGTTCAGGATATCTGTCAGCCGCTTGATAGCGCTATTGATGTGCAGTACATTATTCACGCAGCAAGCAATGCGGACCCTGTTTCGTATTCGCTCTATCCTGCACAGACTCTGCTCACAAATATATACGGAGCTGCAAACGTGCTTGATTTCGCAAAAGAGAAAAAAGGTTCTAAGGTACTGTTTACCTCGACCTTTGAGACCTACGGCAAGATTGAGGGGTGCGAGTCTTTTTGCGAGTCGGACTTTGGCACGATTGATTACAATGCCGTTCGCTCTTGCTATCCCGAGAGTAAGCGCTGCGCTGAAATTCTGTTCAGATGCTATAAGGAGCAGTATGGTGTTGACTTTGCCATTGCTCGTCTGGGAAGCGTTTATGGTCCCACTATGGACGTAAATGACAGTAAGGCTCACGCGCAGTTTATAAGAAATGCCCTGGGCGGCGAGGATATCGTTTTAAAGAGCGAGGGAAAGCCTGTTCGGACATATCTTAGCGTGTTTGATACAGTAAGCGGAATGTTTAAGGTTTTATTTGACGGAAAGTCGGGTGAGGCCTATAACATTTCAAGTGATAAATGCGTTGCCTCTATCGCACAGGTTGCACAGACTGTTGCGGAGATTTGCGGTAGAAAGGTCGTTTTCGACCTGCCTGACGAGATAGAGAAAAAAGGTTTTTCAAAGCCACAGAACAGCGTTCTTGACGGCGAAAAAATAAAAAGCTTAGGCTGGACGGCACAGTATAATTTAAAGCAAGGAATGGAACTTACTATTGCCATATTAAAGGAATTGGTGGATTAGATTATGAACAAAGAGCAGTTTAAATATGCGAAATTGTATAATAGTGAGAATGGAACATACTGCACGGATTTCAGCGAAGATAATCTTTGCATGGGCCCCGAAACACAGAAACGCTTTGACGCCAATGACGAGGATGTTGCAGTAACTGTTTGCTGCATTACCTACAATCACGAGGACTATATAAGACAAGCCCTCGATGGTTTTGTTATGCAGAAAACTAATTTTAAGTTCAAGGTTTTTGTCGGTGAGGACAAGGGCACTGACTCTACTGCCGACATCATAAGAGAATATGCAGAAAAATACCCCGACATAATTGTTCCCTTTATACGCAGGAAGAATATGGGCGCTCAGACCAATCTTATTGATCTGTGTAATCATGCAAACAGCCCCTATATTGCTTTCTGCGAGGGTGATGATTTCTGGGTTGATGAATATAAGCTTCAGAAACAGTTTGACTATATGCAGAGCCACGAGGATGTGAGAATGTGTTACACTTCAACCGAAATTCTCGCTCCTAAGGACTGGCATCTCAATTCATATTATAAAAGTGATAAAAACGGAAAAAGAATAATTCCTTTTTGTACTCCCGGATTTAAGAGGAAAGATTACTACACATTAAAGGATTTTCTTATTGTTTTCCCCAATCACACCTCTTCAGCTTTCTATCGCTGGAATTATGACCTTGATATTCCCGAGTGGTATTTCAGAGGAATTATAGGCGATATTCCCATAACACTTATGCAGATGGGAAAGGGTAAGGCGGTTTATCTGCCTGATGTCACATCGGTTTACCGCAGAAGTGATGTTGGCATCTTTATGAGCCATAGCAATCAGGAACATTTTGCTAATACGCGCCTTGACTATGTCCGATTTATATCGGGACTTCGCGCTCATTTTCGAGAGTATTATGGCGGTATTTGTGATGGTCTTTTCCGTTATAGAACAACAAAGGAGATACACAACTACCTCAATGTTGCCAAGCAGTATAAAAATACAAAAATGGTAACTGAACTTTTCAAAACTTATCCCAATGAGGCATTTGAAGCGATGCATTCATTTTTAGGCTCTTATAATATTTATTCGTCGCTTCAAGGAAAACTAAAAAATAATGATATATATCATCTGTACAGGACTCGTCGTGCAGTATTTTTTGTTCTGCCCGGACTCAAATTGTATAGTCTGCTCAGCGGCAGCAGGATGAAATGCAAAAAGGCGCTGGCTCGAATAAAGGACAATATAAAGAACCGCATGGCGCGCTTTAAGAAGGCAATGGCTCGAATAAGGGACGATATAAAGTGCTGGCGTGGATATTGGAAATATACCAAGGTTCCTAAAGAAAAGAATCTATGGGTATTTTCCGGCTTCAGACATAATACCTATATGGATAATACTATGTATTTCTACGAATACATAATTAAAAATCATCCTGAAATCAACGCGGTCTGGCTCACAACAAACGAGGATATCTATAACCGCCTCCGAGAAGAAGGCAAGAATGTTAAAATGATGAATTCTCCTGAGGGAACCAATATTTTAAGTCGAGCAGAGGTTGCGGTAACAGACCATTTTGTTACAACCGATTTCAGCCCCATATACGGTTATAACGATAAAACAAAGGTTGTTCAGCTCTGGCACGGTGTCGGCTTTAAATCAATGGGAGATGCTAACGGAGTAAAGAATACTACCGAGCGCGGCGTTAAGCACAGCAGCGATATCCTTGTAAAAGAGGGGGACGGGGCATTTACCCGCCTTAAAAAGAAAATCAAATACTTCTTCTTAGCTCCTTTCAGAGAGCTTTTTGAAAGATACTTCCTTTTTGTTTGCCCCGGTCAGGAAAGACTTGATATGATAGCTGATGTCTGGCATATTCCCCACGAAAACTGCTTTATGGCAGGACATTCTCGCGATTTACCCGTTTACTCATCAGAAAGACAAGAGTCACCAATCAAGATTATGTATGCGCCCACCTATAGATTTAACTATAAGCGTGAGTGCCAGATGGTCATTGAGTTTTTAGAGAGCACAAAAGCTCTGCAAAAGCTTATGGAGAAGATTGACGGTGTGTTTTATCTTCGCATGCACCCTCACACCTGGCGCAATTACAGCGTTAAGATTAAAAGTACACTTGAAAACTATGACAGAATTTTCTTGGATGAGGAAAAGGATATTTATCAGAGCATAGGAACATTCTCGATAGTTATTTCTGACTACTCGAGCATCGCTCTGGACTTTGCACTCTTAGACCGTCCTGTTATTTTCCACTGCCCTGACTATGATTGGTTTGTCGAAAATGAAGCGGGCTTTAATCTTGATTTCCCCGCAGTTATCCCCGGTCCTATGACAGATAGCTGGAAAGAAACCATTAAAAAGATTAGGGAATACAGTAAAAATCCGGGAAAGGACGCAAAACTCAGAGAAGAAAAGCTTAAATATTTCTTTGATAATTCTGTAAACGGTCCTGACAACTCAAAACGCATTGTAGAGGAAATTAAAAATCGTTTAGGCCTGTAAGGTGATAATTTATGAAACAGTTAAATATTTTGGTTTTTCCCTGCGGTTCAGAGATTGGCTTAGAGCTGCACCGCGCCCTTAAGGATATCCGTTTTATAACCCTTTTCGGCGGGTCGAGTGTCGATGACCACGGAAAATGGGTTTATAAAAACTATTTTGGGGACATTCCTTTTATTAGCGACCCGAGCTTTGTTGATGTGCTCAATCGGTACATTGATGAGAATAATATCGACTATATTTTCCCTGCTCTTGACAGCGTTATTTTGGCGCTCAGCCAAAATCGCGATAAGCTGCACGCAAAGCTGCTTACCTGCCCTCACGAAACGGTTGAGCTTTGCAGAAGCAAATCAAAAACCTATGAGCGTCTTTCGGGCTGCGATTTTCTGCCTGAAATTTATAGCAGCCTCGAGCAAATAAAGGATTATCCCGTTATAATAAAGCCTACAGAGTCGCAGGGCTCGCAAGGCTTTATGATTCTTAAAAACGAAGAGCAGCTGAAATATGAGCTGTCTGTGCGCACCGATGAGCAGGTGGTTTGCGAATATCTGCCCGGCGAAGAATACACCATCGACTGCTTTACCGACAGACACGGCAAGCTGCGCTATGCCGCCTGCCGCAACCGCCACCGCATTAAGAATGGTATCAGCGTAAACTCCTGCGTTATGGAGCCTGATGCACGGGTTTATGAGATTGCCGAGATTATAAATCAGAAGATGGAATTCAGAGGAGTTTGGTTCTTCCAGCTCAAGAAAAATTCCAAGGGTGAGTACCGCCTTTTAGAGTGTGCCACCCGCGTTGCGGGAACAATGTGCGTTCAGCGCGCTGCGGGAATTAACCTTGCTCTGCTTACTGTGTTTGATGCAGAGGGTTATGACGTCGACCTGCCCGAGAGAATTGAGAAGGTCGAGGTTGACCGCGCGCTGCATAATGTGTTTAAGCTTGGTATAGACTATGATGAAGTCTATATGGATTTTGATGACACCGTAATAGTTCACGACAAGGTGAACTTCACGGTTCTGCGTTTTATTTATCAGTGCGTAGAGAATAAAATTCCCGTAATTCTCTTGACTCGTCACGAAACCGATATTATCGCAGACCTCAAAGCAAAGAGAATTTTGCCCGAGTTGTTTGATGAAATTATCTGTCTTCCCCGCAGTGAGCGCAAGATAGACCACGTAAAGCCTTCCAAGAAGGCGCTGTTTGTTGATGACTCTTTTGCCGAGCGCAAGAGTATGCACGATGCCTTCGGCATATACACTTTAGGTGTAGATGCTGTCGAGGCGCTCATAGACGAGCGGCAATAGGAAAGAAGGGCTTGTTTTGATAGAAAAGCTAAAGCGCTACCGCTTTCTGTTTGAAGAGCTTGTTAAGCGCGATTTTAAGAAAAAATATAAGCGCACAGTGCTTGGTGTTATGTGGAGCATTTTGGCTCCCCTGCTAAATGTTCTGGTGCTTATGTTTGTATTTGTTAATATTTTCGGAAGGTCGCAGGAGCATTTTATCATCTATATCTTCTGTGGAACGCTGGTAATGTCCTTTTACACCGAAACTACTAACGGCTGTATGCGGGCGCTTATGGCAAACGCGGGAATATTTTCAAAAATAAATGTACCTAAATATCTGTTTCTGATGTCAAAGGCACTGCAGGCTTTTATCAATTTCCTGCTGACTATGATAATATTTGTGGTATTTTGCATTTTTGATGGCATTACCTTTGGCTTTCATATGCTTGCGCTTATATATCCTATGCTGATGCTGCTTGTATTTGCCTTCGGCGTTGGAATGATTCTTTCTGCAATGTATGTTTTCTTTCGTGATATTGAGTATTTGTATGGAATTTTCCTTACCCTCTTAAACTATGTTTCGGCAATTTTCTACCCGACATCTATTTTAGGGAATTTTGAGCGGGCATTATATATAAACCCCGTCTATTCCTACATTGCATATTTCAGAGCGGTAGTTATAAGCGGAGTTGTTCCATCGCTGAACCTTCACATTCTTTGTGCAGTATATGCGCTTGTAGCTTTAGGGATAGGCTGTCTTATTTATAAAAAATGTAATCACGAGTTCTTATATTATGTGTAACGGCGAGGTGAAACCGTGGCGGTTGTCGAATGTAAAAATGTATCCATCCGATACAAGACAGGTGATATAAAATCTATCGGATTAAAGGAATATGTTACAAGAAAGCTCACCCGTAACTTTAAGGTAAACGAATTTTGGGCTGACAGAGATATAACCTTTTCACTCGAAAAGGGTGATATGCTCGGAATTGTGGGAACTAACGGAGCGGGCAAGTCTACCCTTTTAAAAGCGGTAACCGGTATTATGGTGCCTACAAAGGGAAGCGTTAAAACAAAGGGCAAGATAGCAGCGCTTTTAGAGCTTGCTTCGGGCTTTGACCCTGAGCTGACAGTTCGGGAAAACACCTTTTTGCGCGGCGCGCTTTTAGGGTATACAAAGGAGTTTATCAACGCAAAATATGATGAGATAATAGCCTTTGCCGAGCTTGAGGATTTTCAGGGGCATATGTTCAAGCAGCTTTCAAGCGGAATGAAAAGCCGCCTTGCATTCTCTATTGCCTGCCTTGTTGAGCCTGATATTATTATTCTCGATGAGGTGCTCAGTGTCGGTGATGAGGCTTTTAAAGATAAGAGTGGACACCGCATAAAGCAGATCCTCTCAAGAGGAGTAACGGGTATTTTGGTTTCGCACTCCGTAGCTCAGGTGCGTGAGCTTTGTAATAAATGTCTGTGGCTTGACCACGGTAGGCAAATTGCCTTTGGTCCTACCTACGATGTTTGCAATGCTTATTGTACACACCTTTTCAGCCCTCCTGATAAAAGAAAACTCCCTGAAAGCGAGCAGGAGTTTATGGATATTTCAAGGAGATTCAGCGTTGCATGGAGATTAGGCGTTAAAGAAAAAATGGCTAATACAAACCCGCATGGTGAAACTGAAACCCAGAGAATTCAAAGGCTTCTTAACATCGTCGATAATATGACGGTTGAGGAAAGAAAAAAAATCGAAGACGAAATTTATAAGCGATGAGGTGTTTTAAAATGAAAGGAATTATTCTTGCCGGAGGCTCAGGAACAAGGCTTTACCCCCTTACCCGAGTAACATCCAAACAGCTTCTGCCCATTTATGACAAGCCGATGATTTATTATCCGCTTTCAACTCTTATGCTTGCGGGCATCAGAGATATTCTGATTATCTCCACCCCCGAAGACACCCCGAGATTTGAGGCTCTGCTCGGTGACGGACATCACTTTGGCATCAATCTTTCCTATGCAGTTCAGGAAAGCCCCGACGGACTTGCTCAGGCATTCCTTATCGGCGAGGAGTTTATCGGTGATGAGCCTTGCGCTATGGTTCTCGGCGATAATATCTTCTATGGCGGATATTTTACAAAGCATCTTGCCGAGGCTGTTGAGAATGCTAAAAACGGCATTGCAACAATTTTTGGATACTATGTTCCCGACCCCGAGAGATTTGGAATCGTTGAATTTGATGATAATTTAAATGTTCTCTCTATCGAGGAAAAGCCCAGTCAGCCCAAATCCAATTACTGCGTAACGGGACTTTATTTTTACGACAAGCGCGTTGTTGAAATGGCTAAAAAGGTAAAGCCCTCTAAGAGAGGCGAGCTTGAGATTACCGACCTTAACAATCTCTATCTTGAGGCGGGCAGCCTTAAGGCTCAGATTTTAGGCCGTGGATTTGCCTGGCTTGATACAGGAACAATGGATAGCCTTATTGAGGCATCTTCCTTTGTTCACACCGTTCAGAACCGTCAGGGCGTTGTAATTTCTGCCCCCGAGGAGATAGCCTACCACCGAAAATGGATAAACAAAGAGGAACTACTCGAGTCTGCCGAGCTTTACGGCAAGTCACCCTATGGCGAGCACCTTCGCCGAGTTGCGATGGATAAGTTCCGTACTGTTTAAGTTTGCAAAACAAATAAGTGAGGTAAATTAAAATGACAATTATTGTAACCGGAGGAGCCGGATTTATCGGCTCAAACTTTGTTTTCCATATGCTCGGAAAGTATCCTGAGTATCGTATTGTCTGTGTGGACAAGCTCACCTATGCGGGCAACCTTTCCACCTTAAAGCCTGTAATGGACAACCCAAATTTCCGCTTTGCCAAGCTTGACATCTGCGACAGAGAGGGAATTTACAATCTCTTTGAAGAAGAAAAGCCCGATATTGTTGTCAACTTTGCGGCTGAAAGCCACGTTGACCGTTCTATTGAAGACCCCGGTATATTCCTTCAGACAAACATTATGGGAACTGCAGTTCTGATGGATGCCTGCCGTAAATACGGTATCGAGAGATACCATCAGGTTTCTACCGATGAGGTTTATGGTGACCTTCCTCTTGACCGCCCCGACCTTTTCTTTACAGAGGAAACTCCCATTCACACAAGCAGTCCCTACAGCAGCTCAAAGGCAGGTGCAGACCTTTTGGTTCTTGCATATCACCGCACCTTTGGTCTGCCTGTAACCATCAGCCGCTGCTCAAATAACTATGGACCCTACCACTTCCCCGAGAAGCTTATCCCCCTTATGATAGCGAATGCCCTTAATGATAAGCCTCTGCCTGTTTACGGTGAGGGACTCAATGTCCGCGACTGGCTGTATGTTGAGGACCACTGCAAGGCAATCGACCTTATTATCCACAAGGGCAGAGTTGGTGAGGTTTATAATATTGGCGGCCACAACGAAATGAAAAATATTGATATCGTTAAGATAATCTGCAAGGAACTTAATAAACCCGAAAGCCTTATCACCTATGTTGCAGACAGAAAGGGACACGATATGCGCTATGCTATCGATCCGACCAAGATTCACAATGAGCTTGGCTGGCTTCCCGAGACCCGCTTTGCAGACGGTATTAAAAAGACCATTCAGTGGTATCTTGATAACCGCGAGTGGTGGGAAACCATCATCAGCGGAGAGTATCAGAACTACTATGAAAAAATGTATGGTAACCGATAAGGAGCAGCTATGTTAGAAAAATTAAAAGCAGAAGTTTGCGCCGCTAACCTTGACCTTGTAGACAAAGGAGTTGTTGTCTACACCTGGGGAAATGTCAGCGGAATTGACCGCGAGAGGGGACTTGTTGTAATCAAGCCCTCGGGTGTTGACTATGATAATATGTGCCCTGAGGATATGGTGGTTGTTGACCTTAAAACGGGAGAAACCGTTGAGGGCAAATACAGACCGTCTTCTGACACACCCACCCACTTAGAGCTTTACAGAGCCTTTGAGGATATCGGCGGCATCACCCATACCCATTCTATAAACGCTGTTGCTTTTGCTCAGGCGGGCAGAGATATAAAGGCGCTCGGAACTACCCATGCCGATTATTTCTGGGGAGATATTCCTTGCACCCGCCCGCTTAGCGAAAGGGAAGTTAAAGAGGCGTATGAGGCAAACACCGGCGCTGTTATAATAGAAACCATAAAAGAGCGCGGATATGACCCTATGGCAATTCCCGGAATTGTGGTAAAAAATCACGGACCCTTCTCGTGGGGCAAGGATGCCGCAAATTCGGTTTTTAATGCCGTTGTTATGGAAAAGGTTGCCGATATGGCGCTTCGTACACTTATATTAAACAGTGAAAGCTCGATTGCACAGTATGTGCTGGATAAGCACTATGAGCGTAAGCACGGAAAAAACGCATACTACGGACAGAAATAAAAAATCTCGGCAAGGTTACTCTTGCCGAGATTTTTTTGTTTTATGCAAACTGTTTTTTGAGGAAGCTTGAAGCTTCGGCTATATCTATTTTGAAAACATAGGATATTTCCTCAAAAAGGAGATTTTGCGCGGAATTTAAAAGCCGCTCATCAGCCAGATGCAGGCGCCTGCCGCATTGCTGTTGCTCCGTCTTGAGGTTGTTTAGGTCATATACCATTAAAATGAGCGTCTCGCGGTTTCCGCTCTCTAAAATTTCGGTGAATTTCTCGCGGCGCTCACTCTCTGAGTCGGGGCGGATAGGCTCTCGTTTTTTGGCAGCGCAAAAAACCTTTAAAAACTCCTCTTGTGAGAGAATGGGATGCATCTTACAGGTAAGCCTCTCATTTTCGACGGGAACAAAAACGGTGGAAGCTGTTTGAATAAGCGGTCTTAAAACATAGTAATCAGTTTTAAGCGCTCCAAAGGTTTTTGGTGATATTTCTTCTATTCTGCAAACTCCCGCTGTGCTGTAAACAACAACATCTCCTATTTTAAACATTTTGCACCCTGCTCTCTATTTTGATTACAATAATATTTTACCATAAAATTCCCTTTTTTGTAATAGGCAAAAGGTAAGAAAAAAACACAAATTTTCAAAGAAATTCTGCGCTAAAATAATAAAAAACGCCAATAATACTACCTTTTAAAGCTTTTTTTATAACATATACGAATGAGGAGTTTTTCTCGTTTAAGGTGGTGCGATATTGTATCCGCTCATGCCGCGGGGCACTCCCTTTCTGTCCAAGGCGACAGAAAGGGAGGAAAGAGCGCCTTTTAAGGGGGCATCCCATATGCCCCCTAAGCAGCGGTTTTTATTTTCTGCAAAGTTCGTTTCGCCCGCCAGCGAACGCGGTCTGCTAATCTTCTGAAAAGAAAAAATTTATTATTTTAGCCAATTCAGAGATGCGAAACAAGTCAGTGCAAAAAGAAAATATTTTCTCGCTGCTTTTACCCCTTTAAGGCAAGGGCGTTGCCCTTGACCCTCTTTACTGAGCAAAAAAACAGCCTTCCATATGAGAAGGCTGTTTAAAATAGTCATATTAGAGAATACCTGGATAGGAGAACATTGTTTAAAAGAGCTTGTATTTTTTCTCTTTCATAATGCGCAGGAAATCCTCGGCTTCGTTTATGGGCGAGCAGGTAATAATTCCGTGAAAAACCTTTTGCTTTTCGCCTATGTGATTATCGCTTCCCGCAAATTCGGGGAGTTTATAATGCTTAGCATAAAGCCTTGCCATATGGTCAAGCTCTTTTGAGTTGCAGGAATTTTTAGTTTCAACCGCATCAATATGATGCGGGAAGAGGCTTATGGGCAGCGCGGGAGAATTGGCTGAGTATGGGCTTCGGAAAGGGTGCGCGTGCACAATAAAAGCGCCGTTCATTTTAAGATATTCAAGCCTCTGGGGATAGGGCATATCTATTATTTCGGGGTGCTCGTAGTACCATTCGGGGGACAGACCGTAGATTAAAAAATCAGTGTGATGATTAAAGCTCATTTCAACGCCGAAAAACAGCTTGATATTAAGCTCACGCGCAAGCTTTAAGCCGCCAAGATATTCTTGGCAGTAAAAGTCTAATTTTTCCTCGACAGAGGAAAGGTTATCTCCGCCAAAGTTTCCGCCGATGAAATGATTGGTTAAAAAAACGCCGTCATACCCCATTTTTTTGTAGAGGGCAAGCAAATCCTTGAGAGTGGCTTTAGCGCAGCGGCTTACAGGGTGGGAATGCAGATGAGTTTCGTACTTATATTTCATATGCACAGCTCCTTCTTTTACTATTATAAGTCACATTACCTAAAAGGTCAAGAAAAAGCTAAAAAAGGCAATATTTACAGTCCTCGGCTTTAGGCAAAGGACTTGACGGAAAGGCTAAAAATATAATATAATAAAACAAGTTTAGCAGTACACTTAAAAAGGAGAAATGGTTTATGGCGGTTTTTGAGTCGGCGCGTGAGCTTATCGGCAAAACCCCGCTTTTAAGGCTAAATAATTTTGAGAAAAAAAGAGGCGCGCTCGCTAGCCTTTATGCAAAGCTTGAGCGCTTTAATCCCGCAGGTTCTTCAAAGGACAGAGTGGGTAAAAAAATGATAGAGGATGCCGAAAAGAGAGGACTTCTCAAAAAGGGCGGCACCATTATAGAGCCCACCTCGGGCAATACGGGTCTTGGAATTTGCGCTGTTGCAGTGCCGCTTGGTTATCGGGTCATTATCACAATGCCCGAAACTATGAGCGAGGAGCGCAAGATTATGATGCGCGCTTTCGGAGCAGAGCTTGTTCTTACTGACGGCGCAAAGGGAATGAGCGGCGCTATTGAAAAGGCACAGGAGCTTTCGCGCGAAATTCCAAATTCGTTTATCCCATCGCAGTTTGAAAATCCCGCAAATGCGCAGGCACATTTTGAAACCACCGGCCCCGAAATTTGGGAGGACCTTGATGGCAATGTTGACATATTTGTTGCGGGTGTCGGCACAGGCGGCACTATAACGGGTGTCGGCAGATTTTTAAAGAGCAAAAAAAGCGATGTCAAAATTATCGCGGTCGAGCCGGACACTTCCCCCGTTCTCTCAGGTGGCAGTGCGGGAGCGCACGCGCTTCAGGGTATAGGCGCAGGCTTTGTCCCTAAGGTGCTTGACACAGAGATTTATGATGAAATTATAACCGTTTCAAAAGAGACGGCTTTCAGTGAGGCAAGAGAACTTTGCAAAAGCGAGGGAGTTCTTGTCGGAATCAGCTCGGGAGCGGCGCTCGCCGCGGCGGCAGAGCTTTCCAAAAGAGAGGAAAATGTCGGTAAAAATATAGTAGTGCTACTGCCCGATACCGGCGAGCGCTACCTTTCAACCGAGCTTTTTAAGGATTAGAAGGAGTGCAAAAGAATGATAAAGAAAATGCAAGAGGAAATCCTGAGGCTTAAAAATGAAAAGGATATCTGTATCCTTGCCCACTGCTATCAGCGTCACGAAATTTTAGAGGTCGCCGATTTCGTCGGCGATTCCTATGCCCTTGCAAAAAAAGCGGCTGGGGTTAAAAATAAAACCGTTATTATGTGCGGCGTTCGCTTTATGGCGGAAACCGTTAAAATCCTTTCGCCCGAAAAAGAGGTGCTGCTTTCAAACACCGATGCAGGCTGCCCTATGGCAGAGCAGATAAATAAAAAGCTTTTAGAGGAAATTTTAGAAAGGCATAAGGGCTATGCCGTCGTGGCTTACATAAACACCACCGCCGAGCTCAAAACCCTTTGCGATGTCTGCGTAACCTCGGCGTCGGCGCTTAAAATTTTAAAGGCTATGCCCCAAAAGGATATTCTTTTTGTCCCCGATATAAATTTAGGAAGTTATCTGAAAGAGCAGCTTCCCGAGAAAAACATTGAGCTGATACAAGGCGGCTGTCCCTATCATATGAAAGCGAGTCTTGATGATGTTGTCTCTGCCCGCAAAAAGCACCCCGAGGCAGAGCTGCTCGTTCACCCCGAGTGTATTAGCGAGGTTGTGCGCGAGGCGGATTTTGTCGGCTCAACAACGGGTATTATGGATTATGCTAAGAAAAGTGATAAATGCGAGTTTATCATCGGCACCGAAAATAGCATTGTGGAACATCTACAGTATGAGTGTCCCGACAAGAAGTTTTACCCCCTTTCAAAAGAGCTTGTCTGCTATGATATGAAGCTCACAACCCTTTCTGATGTGCTCGCCTGCTGCAAGGGCGAGGGTGAGGCAATAGAGCTTCCTGAAGAAACCCGAGTTAAAGCAAAGCGCTGCATTGACGAGATGATTCGCTACGGCGGATAATATTAGTTCCCCTCTCAAATGAGAGGGGAACTTTTTTACTCTGCTTTTGTCATAAACCGAGATTTGTCCTCATAAGCATATACAAACGAATGTGTGGACGGAGGAAAAAAGATGACAAACAGCAGTATCTATCAGGATATAGCCACCCGCACCGGCGGTGACATTTATATCGGCGTAGTCGGACCTGTCAGAACAGGAAAATCAACTTTTATAAAAAGGTTTATGGAAACGCTGGTGGTTCCCAATATCGAGAGCAAGTTTTCGCGTGACCGCGCAACCGATGAGCTGCCGCAGGCATCGGCGGGAAGAACTATTATGACAACCGAGCCCAAATTTATCCCCGAGGATGCCGCTCGCATAACGCTGGAGCAGGGCGCAGAGCTTAATGTGCGGATGATTGACTGCGTGGGATATATCGTTCCCAGCGCACTTGGATACATCGAAAACGAGCAGCCGCGAATGGTTATGACCCCATGGTTTGATACTGCGGTGCCCTTTAATATGGCAGCCGAGGTTGGAACTCAAAAGGTTATAAACGAACATTCCACCATAGGACTTGTCGTCACCACCGACGGCAGCTTTTCAGAAATTCCCCGTGAGGAGTATGCCGAGGTCGAGGAGCGGGTGATAAACGAGTTGCGTGAGATAAATAAGCCGTTTGTTGTGCTCTTAAACAGCCTGTATCCGACTTCTGAGCAGACTCAGACGCTCGCAGAGGAGCTTTCCGAAAAGTATGGGGTAGCAGTAATCCCTATAAGCTGCAACGAGATTTCCGAGGATGATATCCGCAATATTCTATCTAAGATTTTGTTTGCATTCCCCGTAAAAGAAATCAGCCTGCAAATGCCGCTTTGGATAAACAGCCTGCCCAAGGAGCACCCCATTAAAAAAGCGGTTTTTGATGCTGTTATTGATGCTTCGGCGGATATTTCGAGGATTTCAGATATTGCAAATGCAATTCCCTCGCTCTCGCAGTGCGAGTATATTGACGGCGCACAGGTTCAAACCATTGATTTGGGCAAGGGAAGCGCTGTGGTTTCGGCTAATATGCATCCCGAGCTGTTTTATAGAATACTCGGCGAGCTGTCGGGCCTTGATATTGCCAATGAAGGCGACCTTATGCAGCAGATGATAGCGCTTTCAGAAATGAAACGCGAATATGACAAGATAAAGCCTGCCCTTGACGAGGTAAAGGCAACGGGTTACGGTATTGTTATGCCTCAGCTCGACGAGCTGACCCTCTCTGAGCCCGAAATCGTTCGCCAAGGCGGAAAGTATGGCGTACGCCTTTCGGCATCTGCGCCCTCAATTCATATGATGCGCGCCGATATCAATGCCGAGGTTTCGCCGATAGTTGGTAGCGAAAAGCAGTCGGAAGAACTGGTTATGTACCTGCTGCGCGAGTTTGAGGAAAATCCCAAGGACATCTGGAACTCCAATATCTTTGGCAAATCTCTGCACGAGCTTATCAATGAGGGACTTCATAACAAGCTCTACCGTATGCCCTCTGATGCCCGTATGAAGCTGCAGGAAACCATCGAACGTATAATTAACGAAGGCTGCGGCGGTCTTATCTGTATTATTCTTTAAGTAAAAAGCTTTAGCTATAATTAACCATACAGCATCAGCAGCTCCCCTTGTCAGGGGAGC
>JAXJQH010000018.1:0-20681 GCA_036311245.1 Oscillospiraceae bacterium
GGGGGACAGCGTTATGAGCGGAACTGTAAATCTCAGCGGCGTTATACAAATCAAAACCACAAGCCGCGCCGAGGACTCCTGTGTTTCGCGTATTCTTGAGCTTGTTGAGAACGCCGCCGAAAAGAAAGCCAAAACCGAGAATTTTATTACCCGCTTTGCAAAATACTATACCCCTTGTGTTGTAACGGCGGCGCTTATTATAGCCATTATTCCCTCTGTATTTTTAGGCGGGTGGGCCAAATGGATAGAGCGCGCCCTGACCTTTTTAGTCGTTTCCTGCCCCTGTGCGCTTGTAATTTCAGTGCCGCTTTCATTTTTCGGCGGCATAGGTGGCGCGGCGCGGCGCGGAATACTTTTAAAGGGCGCTCGCGAGCTTGAGGCGCTATCTACTATTGACACCTTTGTTTTTGACAAAACGGGTACTCTTACCCGCGGGAGCTTTGCTGTTTCTGAAACAAAAGCCAAGCAGCTTTCTGAAAGCGAGCTTTTATCTATTGCCGCGGCGCTTGAGAGCGGCTCAAATCACCCTATAGCAAAGGCGATTGTTTCAGCCTGCCCCGCTCCGTTAGAAAAGGAGCGCATAAGCGAGCTTGCCGAGCTTTCGGGGCTTGGAATTTGCGGAAAAATTGACGGGGTTTTATACTATGCGGGCAGCGCCCGCCTTATGCAAAAAGCGGGCGCTGATGTTCCCTGCGACGCGGGGCTCAGCACTACAGTCCACATATCGTGCTCTGGCGAATATCTCGGCTGTATACTGCTCTCTGACAGACTCAAGCCTGATGCCGCCGCTACCATATCAGCTCTCAGAAAAAGCGGCATTAAAAAGACGGTTATGCTAACGGGAGATTTGAGAAAAACCGCCGAGGAGATTGGTGCAGCGGCGGGAATTTGTGAAATTTACCCCGAGCTTTTGCCGCAACAAAAGGTAGAGCAGATAGAAAAGCTGCTCTTTGGCGGTGCTCGAGTTGCATTTGTGGGGGACGGAATTAACGACGCCCCCGTTCTGATGCGCTCGAATATCGGAATTGCTATGGGAGCTCTTGGCAGCGATGCCGCTATTGAGGCGGCAGACATTGTCCTTATGGACGACAGACTTAAAAAGCTCCCCCTTGCCCTTTCTATCTCCCGCAAAACTATGAGGATTGTATGGCAAAATATTATTATTTCGCTGCTCGTCAAGGGGGCAATATTAGTCCTCGCGGCCTTTGGCTTTGCTAATATGTGGATAGCCATTTTCGGCGATGTCGGCGTTATGCTGCTTGCCATTTTAAATGCACTTCGCGCCATGCGAACACCAAAACAATAAAAGATAAGCTCTCTGTGCTGTATGCACAGAGAGCTTTTTCATTTTTTATTCTTTTCCCCTTTAATATGTTTACAATAACCTATTACTGCAAAAGCGCTTGCAAGCAGCGAGAGCAGCAGACAAAATATCCCTGCTATCTGCAGCTGACTGCTACTAAAAAAATTTTGAATAAAATACATTACAGCAAGCTCTGCCAAAACAATTAAAAGCAGCACAAGACACTGCGTAAATGTCATATCCTGAGCAGATAAGGGAAAGAGCGGGGACTGCCCGCTCTTGTTTTTGTTATCCATTTGCACCGCCTCCCTACTTTAAGTTTATGCAGCAGGCGGAAAGTTAGAATTTATTTACCCCAATATTTACGGTCTAAGCTGCGATATTGAATTGCCTCGAGAATGTGATCATCCTCTATCTTGTCGCTCTCGGCAAGGTCGGCAATGGTGCGAGCAACCTTTAAAACACGGTTATAGGCTCTCGCTGACATCCCTGTTTTTTCAAAGGCGAACTTAAGCAGCTCGTTTGCCTCATCAGTTACATTACAAACCTTCTGGAAAAGCTGCTCGGAAAGCTGGGCGTTACAGAAAACCGGCTTTTCCTTGGAAATATCCTTTAATCTTTCGCGCTGAATTTCTCTTGCGCGGTTTACCCTCTTTCTGATTTGTGCCGAGGTTTCCTCAGGTGTCTTAGAGGTCAGCTCATTAAACTCGACGGGCATAACCTCGATGTGCAAATCAAATCTATCAAGCAGTGGTCCGCTGACACGGTTTATATACTGCGCGGCGGCGTGCTGCGTGCAGGTGCAGGGCTTACTTGGGTGTCCGCGGTATCCGCACTTGCAGGGGTTCATAGCCGCAACCGTCATAAAATTGCTTGGGAATGTGGCGCTGCCTGAAACCCTCGAAACGGTTACCCTTCCATCCTCAAGCGGTTGTCTTAGAGCCTCAAGAGCTTCTCTTTTAAACTCAGGCAGTTCATCTAAAAACAGAACTCCGTTATGCGCAAGAGAAATCTCGCCGGGGCGAGGGAATGCACCGCCACCCGTAAGTCCAAAGGGAGAAACTGTGTGGTGTGGGGAGCGGAATGGGCGGGTACGGATTAGCGAAACTCCCTCGGGGAGCGCCCCCGCAATGGAATGAATTTCTGTTGTTCTCAGCGACTCCTCAAAGCTCATTTCGGGCAGAATTGAGGGTAGCCTTTTGGCAAGCATACTTTTACCCGAGCCGGGAGAGCCCACCATCAAAATATTATGTCCGCCCGCAGCGGCGATTTCAAGGGCACGCTTTGCAGTTTGCTGACCCTTGACATCGCAAAAATCGGGAATCCCCGACATTTGCTCAGAGCCTTCATCTATATCGCTAAGATAAGGTTCAATTTTTGTTTCGCCAAAGAAATGTTCAATTACCTCTTTAACACAGGATGCAGGCAAAACATCTATGCCCCTAATAACACCCGCCTCAAAGCGATTTTGAAAGGGCACGATTATGCTCTCATAGCCTAAATCGCGCGCTTTGAGTGTCATAGAAAGCACACCGTTGACAGCTCTGACATCGCCTTTTAGGGAAAGCTCACCGACAAAGGCGGTTTTGCTCGCAAGAGAGGAAATCTGCCCCGACGATAAGAGAATTCCCATAAGAATTGCAAGGTCATACATTGGGCCTGCCTTTTTAACATCAGCGGGAGCAAGGTTTACTGTTATCCTGCCTATTGGAAAGCTATAGCCGCAGTTTTTTATGGCAGAGCGAACTCTATCGCGCGATTCCTTTACCGCCGCATCGGGAAGTCCTACAATATCGAATGCAGGCAGACCGCCTGAAATATCGGTTTCAACGCTCACCTCATAGCAGCTAATTCCCGCAAGTCCGAAGCTTTTTATGCTTGAATACAAAGTTGATCCCGCCTTTTTTACATTTCTCCTATGCCAGCGGCATTCTGTTTAAGGTATATTACACCCGAAACAATGGTTGCCAAGACGCAGATGCCGAAAGCCGCATCACCGATAAGGCGAAGACCCTCTGGCAGTGCAGGGAACCAGCTAAGTAGCTGCTCTAATGCAAGTATAAGTAGTATAGCAACAAACTGCGAAACGGTTTTAACCTTGCCCCATATATTTGCCGCAATTACATTTCCCTGCTCAACGCAGACAAGGCGAAGAGCCGAAACCATAAATTCGCGGGCAAGGATTATGATAATTCCCAAAAGCCAGCATATGAGTGCCACCTTTGAGTAGGTTTTTAAAACGGTCATTCCCACAAGGGCGCTGACTACCAGAACCTTGTCGGCAAGGGGGTCTAAAAACTTGCCAAAGTTTGTGATAAGTCCGCGGCTGCGAGCCATTTTACCGTCAATCATATCGGTAAGAGCGAGACCGCCGAAAACAAGCCCCGACAAAAGAAATCGGGCGGGAATAGTCTCAATCAGCAGCACTGCTAAAAATACGGGGACCATTACTGCTCTGAAAACTGTTAATTTATTAGGTGTGTTCATTTGTTTTCTCCTTTCCCTAAGACAGCCTCTCCCATAAGGTCATAATCCATAGCATCTATTATTTCTACCGCAACAAAATCGCCTATTCTCAATGGGGAGGGCGATGCAAAAAAGATTTTTCCATCTATATCGGGCGCATCAAATTCACTTCTGCCAAAATAGACCTCGCCGTAACGGTCGTAACCCTCAACTGCTACCGTCAGCGTTTTGCCTATCATTTTGCTGTTATATTCGTCAACTGTCCTTTGCTGAGAGCGCATTATGATATCAGCGCGCCTCTCGGCGGTCTCAACGTCAACCTGGTCCTCAAAATCAGCGGCAACTGTTCCTTCCTCTCGGGAATATGCAAAGCAGCCGACTCTTTCAAACCTTGCCTCTTTTAGAAACTGACAAAGCTCGCAGAACTGCTGTTCGTTCTCGCCGGGAAATCCCGTTATAAGAGTTGTTCTCAGCACCACATTAGGGATTTTCTCACGAAGCTTTTTAACAAGCTTTAAAAGGCTTTCGCTATCCCCGCTGCGGTTCATTCTGCGCAGTATCTCGCGGTTTGAATGTTGAATGGGAATATCTATGTATTTAGCCACCTTGGGAAGCTTTGCCATTGCCTCACACAGCTCATCGGTTATAACCTCGGGGTAGGCATAAAGAATTCTAATCCAGACAAGCCCCTCAATTTCGTTTAAACGATAAAGCAGGTCGGAAAGGGAGGGTTTTCCGTAAAGGTCCAAACCATAGCGGGTGGTATCCTGAGCCACAAGCACAAGCTCCTTTACCCCCGCTGCCGCAAGGCTTTTTGCCTCAGCTACTATGCTCTCCATTTCGCGGCTTCTGAATCTGCCGCGAATTTGTGGGATAGCACAGTAGGTGCAGCAGTTGTCACAGCCCTCGGCAATTTTGAGGTAGGCATAAAAGGGCAGCGTTGTTAAAACTCTATCGCCCTCGAGTGCAAGGCAGCTCTTTTCTCCAAAGCTTATCTGAGGCTTATCCTCAGAAAGTGCCTTTGTAATAGCCTTACAAATTTCGCCGTTACTGCCTATTCCCAATATTACATCAGCCTCGGGGATTTCCCGAGAGAGCTCCTCTCGGTAACGCTCGGCAAGGCAGCCCGTTACAACAATTTTTTTAATTCGTCCCTCTTTTTTAAGCAGTCCCATCTCTAAAATCTGTTCAATGGACTCTTTTTTTGCCGACTCGATAAAGCCGCAGGTGTTAATAATAACAACCTCTGCGAGTGCGGCGTCACCTACAAGCTCAAACCCATTTTTCTTGAGCTCGGCAAGCATTATTTCGGCGTCCACCTGATTTTTAGGACAGCCTAAGCTAATCATTCCGACAGTTGTTGCCATACTGATTTCCTTTCGTTAATCTTCAAACTCTTCAAATCCATCGCAAAGCTCGCGCATAACCCTTTTTATAACGCTGTAGCTAAAGCCTTTTCTTGTCAGGGCGGCAAAGGCACGCCGCTTACCCTTAGGGGTGTCTATATCGCTTTGATATTTTTCCGCCGCTTTTCTTGCGGCGTTATATTCCTCATCCTCATCGCTAAAAACTTCACTGAGTGCCGCATCTATTACCTCGCGGCTCACTCCCTTTAAAATAAGCTCCTGCCTTATGGCATAAGGCCCCTTTTTCAGGGAATTTACCCTATGCTCGCAAAATGCGCGCGCAAACGAAGAGTTGTCTATAAGTCCTAAGCGCCCAAGTTCTGCGATAGCGGCATCTATTATATCGGGCGGGTAATCGCGCCACAGCTTCTCCCGAAGCTCCTTTTCGCTGTGAAGTCTTCTGTCAAGCGCATACAAAAGCCTCTCTCTTGCGCGTCGCACAAGCGCTGCGCGCGACAGCTCAGGGACCTGCTCTTCTGAAAGCTCGTTTCCTACTTTAAGAGCGCGGCGGGTAATTACCTCATCGGCAAGGCTCATAAAAAACTGTCCGTCTAAGTAAATCCGTGAAAAGCCTTTCTTTTTGGATGGCTCAATTTTGGTGATTTTCATTATTCGTCGTCAACTTCGGCGTCAATGGAAACGTCTGCGCTGCGCTCATTGCTCTTTCCTGCCACTTTCTTTGCGGGAGCTTTTTTCTCAGTGCCTTCGTTTTCCTCTTTCATTGCAGCACGAACCTTTTCGGTTATCTCGGAAAGAAGCTCGCGTCTCTCTTCAAGAAGAGCCTTTACATTATCTCTGCCCTGAGCCAGTCTTTCGGTACCATAGCTAAACCAAGCGCCGCTCTTTTGAATAATATCACGGTCAACAGCCAAATCGACTATCTCGCTGATAGCGCTGATACCCTTACCGTAAATAATATCAAAATATGCCTCTTTGAACGGGGGAGCAACCTTGTTTTTAACGATTTTGCAGCGAATGTGGTTACCGATGTTTTCACTGCCCACCTTGACTGTGTCCACCTTGCGGACATCAATACGAACCGAGGCATAATATTTAAGTGCGCGACCGCCGGGGGTGGTTTCGGGGTTCCCATACATAACGCCGACCTTTTCACGCAGCTGGTTTATAAAGATAACAACAGCATTTGAACGGGAAACAAGCGGAGTGAGCTTTCTTAGCGCCTGCGACATAAGTCTTGCCTGCTGGCCGACGTGGCTGTCGCCCATATCTCCCTCAATTTCAGCCTTTGTGGACATTGCGGCAACCGAGTCGATAACCACAACATCAACCGAGCCTGAGCGAATGAGCATCTCGGCAATTTCAAGCGCCTGCTCACCCGAATCTGGCTGCGAAACCAGCAGCGAATCGACATCAACGCCGAGGTTTGCGGCATAAACGGGGTCGAGCGCGTGCTCGACATCTATAAAGGCAACAATTCCGTCATTTTTCTGAGCCTCTGCAGAAATGTGCAGAGCAACGGTTGTTTTACCTGAGCTTTCTGGTCCAAAAATCTCTACAATTCTTCCTCTGGGAACGCCCCCTATTCCGAGCGCAATATCTAAAGAGAGCGAGCCTGTTGAGATTGCCTCAACATTAAGTGTTGTTCTCTGACCTAAGCGCATTACAGCGCCTTGTCCATACTTCTTTTCGATATTGGTAAGTGCGAGCTGCAGAGCCTTCTGCTTGTCAAAATTGGTGCTTTTGTTGTCCTCAAGTTGTTTTGCGATGCTTTTTGCCATTGCTTTATCCTCCTTAAAACGGCATTAGCCGTCTATTTTTTTATTTAATTGCGCCGACGGCGCGTCTTATACCACTTAAATCCTTTTTCTCGCGCGGACTGTGAAAGCCCTCGCTTTTTAAAATATCTAAAACGGCATCTGCCTGCCCAAAGCCTACCTCAAAGCAGAGCATTCCGCCCTCTTTTAGCTTATTTTTATAAATAGCGGTGATTTTGCGGTAAAAATAGAGTCCGTCATCTCCGCCATAAAGAGCCTCTTTAGGCTCGCAAAGAACGCATTTATCAAGGCTCTTAATTTCCTCTAAAGTTATGTACGGCGGGTTGGAAACCACAAGCTCGAGCTGCGGCAGCTTTTCTAAGACTTCTCTCGAAAACATATCACCCAAAATGCACTCGACCGAGCCATCTATCTGCTTTGCGTTTTCCTTAAGAAAAGAGTAAGCCTTTTGTGAGCGCTCTACCGCATAGCCTTTAGCGGCAAAGTCTGATGCAAGCAAAACTGCAATGCAGCCGCTGCCGCTGCCAAGGTCGGCAAAGGTGGTGTTTGTTTTATTTTTTAAAAACTCTCCCGCCAGCTCTACGAGCGCCTGCGTGTCCTCGCGGGGAATGAGTACCCCTTCTCCGACCGCAAATTCTCTGCCCATAAACTCCCATTTGCCTAAGATGTACTGAAGCGGTCTGCCATCTTTTAGCTCCCCAATTCTTTGCAAAAGGAGCTTTTGCAAAGGCGGCTCTATCTCTCTTTCGGGGTGGGTGAGCATCTGGGTTTTAGAAAGACAAAGAGTTTCCTCTAATAAAATTTTCATTTCTGCGGTGTTTTGCTCTTTTAATAGATAAAGCGCGTCACCTATCTTCATTACCACTGCGCCTCTTCTTTGTCCTGCGGCATAACCGCGCGCAGTGCCTCTATTGCAACCTCAAGCTCTAAGTCGTCAGGCTCTCGCGTGGTAAGGCGCTGCAGCCAGAGCCCGGGGGCTGAAACGATTCGGGTAAAAGTATTATCGTGTCTGCCGACAAGCTTAATTATCTCATAGCCTATTCCCACAACAAGCGGCAGCATTAAAATTCTCAGTCCAAATCGAGCAAGAATTCCTAAATCTGACGGCACTGCCAAAAACACAATTATGCTGACTATCAGAACTATAAGGATAAATGACGTTCCGCAGCGAGGGTGAAATCTTGAGTATTTCTTTGCGTTCTCAGAAGTGAGCTCCTCGCCCGCCTCATAGCAGGCGATGGTTTTATGCTCAGCGCCGTGATATTCAAAAGTGCGCCTTATATCGGGCATAAGAGATACGGTGGCAATATATCCCACAAATACTGCAATTTTGATAAGTCCCTCAAAGACAGCGGTAAAGCTGCCGAGGTTAAATACATAGGTGTTAAAAAGCTTAACCAAGGCTGTTGGCACAAGCACGAACAGCGCTACTGCAAGCACCACTCCAAGCACCATTGCGATAACTCCGATGATACCAAACAGCTTTTCACCGAGCTTTTCAGTCAGGAATTTATCGAGCTTTGAAGGCTCGCCCTCGTCTTCATCGTCAATTCCCGCAAGCTCTGCCGAGCGCATAATAGACTTATATCCTAAAATCATAGTCTGCGCAAAATTTACAAGTCCGCGCACTACGGGAAGCCTTAAAATTTTCGGGATAGCCTTGTCGCGGCTGTCCTGGACATTTTCTACTACTATTTCTCCCTCTTTTGTTCGGACTGCCATAGCGGTCTCAACGGGGCCTCGCATCATAACGCCCTCAATGAGAGCCTGACCGCCTATGGATGTTCGAAAGCCCGCTTTGCAGCAGTTTTCATTTTTTTGCTCACTCATAATTTACGCCTCCTTGCCCGTTTCGTGCATTACGGGGAATGTAAGAGTAACTGTTGTGCCAAAGCCGAGCTGGCTCTTAATCTCAAAAGTGCCCCCCAGCATAGTGACAATTTCATCGACCACCGCAAGCCCTATGCCTGAGCCACGGCGGGTAAGATTTCCTTTATAAAATTTCTTTTTTATCTTGGGAAGGTCCTCGGGGCTTATTCCGCAGCCTCTGTCCTCCACCGTTACATATATCATACCGTACTCCTCGTGCGCGGTGACATTTACCTGTCCGCCCTTATCGGAATACTTTATGGCGTTATCAAGAATATTTACAAACACCTGACGAATTCGGTTTTTATCACCGATTATGGGGGAAAGCATTTCTGGCTCGTTGTAATTTAAAACAATCCCCTCGCGCTTTGCCCTCTCTGAAAAGGCTAAAATTGCCTCCTCCAGCTCTGCCAGAATATCCATTTTTTCTTTCTTTATAGTAAATCGGCCGCTTTGCATTTTGGAGAAATCCAAAAGGTCCTCAACTATTGAGGAAAGCCGTTCTGTTTCGCTGATAATAACATTCATACCCTTTTGGTGGGTCTTTTTGTCATAGTCGATATCGTCTATAAGGGTTTCGCCCCAGCCACGGATAGCTGTAAGCGGGGTTCTCAGCTCATGTGAAACCGAAGAAATGAACTCGTTTTTCATATTTTCGCTCTGCGAGAGCTCGTCCGCCATATAATTTACAATATCGCACAAATCGCCAAGCTCATCCTTATATTTAGTTTCAATTCTGACATCAAAATCTCCCGCGGCAATGCGGCGCGCCGTTTTTTCAACCTCGGCAACGGGCCGCATAATGGAATGAAGAAACGCAATGTTTACAACAAGGATAAAAACCGCAATTATTACTCCAATCAGAATATAAATCATTGCCATGTTGCGGATTTGTCTGTCGGCAGGCTCGAGCGATGCCATAAGACGCAGCGCCAGAATATCGCCCGACTGCAAGGGTGAGGCTACCGTTACACAGTAAATGTTTTCACCGTTTGTGTGCTTTTGAAGGCTTTCGCCTATTCGCCCATCGCTGTTTAAGGCTGAGGAAAGGTCTTCATTCCCAAGCCCTGTTTGCGGGGCAAAGCCGCTTGAGGACATAATAGGCTTTTTATTTCTGTCGATAGCGACAAGCTCCATTCTGTTTTTCTCAGAAAAGTTCTCAATCAGCTCGCGGGTGCGTTCATAAAAATCCACATCAGCATCCGCAGCATATGAGTCAAGGGTGTTCTGAATAACGCTTGCCCTTGTTTTTACCTGCTGCTGAGCCTGATTGTAAATGCTGCTGTGGGTAAGTGCAATAACAAGCGCCTCGATAGCTACAAGCACCGCCACAATGATTATAAAGCTTTTAAGTATCCATCTTTTAGTAATTCTTGCAACCTTTATCACGCGCAGTGCCTCCTCTCTGTGCTATCCTTTTATTACATTACCGGCCACTTGTATCCAAATCCCCATACAGTTAGTATATATTTGGGGTTAGATGGCTCTTCCTCTATTTTCATACGAATTCTGCGAACATTAACATCTACTATTTTTTCATCACCGACATATCCCTCTCCCCATACGCTGTGGAGAATGGTCGAGCGCTTTAGCGCAGTGTCGGCATTTTTTATAAACAGCTCCATTATCTGAAACTCAACCTGAGTCAGCTCGACAATTTCGCCTTTTTTATAAAGCTCTCTGCTCTTTAAGTCAAGCATAAAGGGGCCGCTGCGAAGAGTTGAGCTTTCTTTTTTGGAAAGGCTCTCGGTTGCGCCGAGTCTTCTGCAAAGGGCATCTATGCGCGCCAAAAGCTCTGAGGGGGAAAACGGCTTGGTTACATAGTCATCAGCGCCTATCATCAGACCGTTTATTCTGTCTATCTCCTGCGTTTTGGCTGTGAGCATTATAATTCCTATCTGCTGGCTTTGCTGCCGAAGTCTTCTGCAAACCTCAAAGCCATCTATTCCGGGGAGCATAACATCTAAAAGCGCAACATCGAATTTTCCATCGTGCTCTAAAAAGGTGCTCAGTGCCTCTTCACCCGAGGAAACTCCGACCGTCTGATACCCTGCGCGCCTGAGATTTATCTCAACAAAATCTCGAATAGCATCCTCATCCTCACAAATCAGGACCTTACGAATCATTTTATGCCCTCCTAAACTATCTCAACTATTTTATAAAGCGTTTCCCACGTGGGGCAAAGCTCACTTTCCTCATCGGTAATCTTAACTGTTACAACCTTATAGTCGGTGGATTTGAGAACCTCATGGCCATCCTCCGACTCATACAGCTCCTTTTCGCTGACCCTAATGCTGAAAATCTCTTTTGTGCTCTTTTCAAGGCTGTCCTCATATTCATAGAACACAAGCTCATTCTGGGCAGTTATCGGCTTTATGGTCACCTTTCCATCAAGCCTGCGCGGAATTGTTACTCTGATTCCAAAAGCTGTGCTGATATACATAACGGCGCTTTTTTCGAGCCTTTTCCCCATTAGCCTTTTCCAGACAGTTTTATATATTTTCTCACTTTCGGGAACGCTTTCATATCCTGTTACCGCCTCTTGATGGGGGACTTCCAAAATCCCGTCCCCGTCTATATCCTGCGTAAGCAGGGTGGGCTTGTGAACATTTTTTTCATCGGTCTTGTCCCCTAAAAGCAGCGGGTTTTGAATTTGTCCCTGCTCGCCGACGGTCAAAATCTGACTGTTTACGGTTGCGGCATCAATAACTCCGTCAAGGAAAAAGGCAGTGCGTTTACCGTTGTATTTGCCCGCTATGCAGCTTTTATATCCCGTAACTCTCGAGTCGAGCGGGGTGCTGGACATAATCTTAAATGCGCCCTCCGAAAGGGTTATAAGCCTTGCATGCTGAGTTGGCTGGACTAAGTTTTCGGTAGTCTGAGAGTAATTTAATGTTATAAGCTCATCACCCTCGTTTTCAAGCCAGAAATCCGCCACAGAAAACTCTACATATGTAGCGCTGTAGTCGCGGCTGGGGGTTTTGCCCGATAGGGAGTAGCAAACAAGGGTCTTTTCCCTGTCACGCATAAGCTCCCAACCGACTATTATTTCCCTTCTGCCCCCAAAGCTGCCGACAGACACACGGTCAATCCCCGCAGCCTCGCCGACTATATCGCAAACAGAAGTCCATTCGTTCTGCTCGCTTTTTAAAATGTTTATATGGATAACATCCTGCGTCGTTTCGTCTGATGATGGTCGGTAAAAGGCAATTACCTCGTTTTTTCCATCAGAATTAAGGTCAGAAAGCAGGAAAGCCGAGCGGTTTTCGCCTGTGCGGGGATACTCGAGCGAGATATTTTCTCCCGCAGAAGCTCTGAGTGCTTTCATAATATCATCCTGCTCTTCAAAGAGCACAGGAGGAGCTATAAGCACATCTGCTGTCGCTCCGAGATTTTCGCAAGAGCTGAGCATTAAGGCAGACACAACAAGCAGCGCTAAGGCTACCTTTTTAATGCTTTTCATTCGGCTCTCTCCTCTCTTTTTTAAATTCCTTTTTTACTCTTTGGTTACTACGATTTTACCCTCGTTCGCCGTTACCTTAAAGGCTTTTATGCTGCCATCAGCGCTTTGTGTGTAGAGAAATGCAATGGGGTCCTCTATTTCGCGGCGAATAATGTGTCTTAAATCTCTTGCGGCATATTTTCCGCCGTCAGAGAGTGCGCAGACTGCCTCGAGCGCCGCTTTATCAACGCAAAGCTCTATTCCCTTTTCCATAAGCGAGGGGCGCAGCTCAGAGGTCATAAGGTCGGCGATTTTTACAAGATTTTCACCGCTCAGGGGCTTGAATACAACAACCTCATCCACTCTCGCAATAAACTCGGGGCGCAAAAACTCTGAAAGCGCGCGCCTTGCTTTTTCTCCTGCGAGCTCCTCTGCCGATTTTTCAAAGCCGAGTCCATAACCCTTTTGCTGAGAGCCTGCATTTGAGGTCATAACAATAACGGTATGCTCGAAATTAACTGTTCTGCCGTGGGCATCGGTTATTCTGCCCTCATCAAGAATTTGCAATAGGATGTTCATAACATCGGGGTGCGCCTTCTCTATTTCGTCAAACAATATAACGCTATATGGCTTGCGGCGCACCTTTTCAGTAAGCTGCCCAGCCTCGTCATAGCCGACATAGCCGGGAGGCGAGCCGATAATCTTAGAAACGGCGTGCTTTTCCATATATTCCGACATATCGAGGCGGATAAGGGGGTCACATCCGTCAAAAAGCTCGTTTGCAAGCTGTCTTACAAGCTCTGTTTTTCCGACTCCTGTGGGGCCTACAAAAATAAATGATGCGGGTCTGCGGCGGGAAGAAAGTCCCGCTCTGTTTCTTGTTATGGCTCGCACGACACTGTCAATAGCCTCGTCCTGCCCAATGATTTTAGCTTTCAGATTATCAGAAAGCGCATCGAGCCTATTTCTTTCGCTTTCCTCGATTTTTGAGGCGGGAATTCCTGTCCACAGCTCGATAACGCCCGCAAGGTCAGCTACCGTTACCTCGGTGCGAAGGGCGTCAAAGTCAATTTTCTCGACCTCCTGCTCAAGTCTGCAGATATCAGAACGAACAAGAGCCAGCGCCTCGTAATCCACAGTTTCCTCCTGAGAAAGACTGCCCTCGCGGCTTTTGAGCCTTTTAAGCTCTCCCTGACGGCGCTCGGCATCGCCCCTGAGTTTGTTTCTCAGGCAGGCATATGCGCAAGCCTCGTCCAAGAGGTCTATTGCCTTATCAGGCAGAAATCTGTCGGTGATATAGCGTTCTGATAAAATTACGGCGCGTCTTGCAATATCCTCACTCACGCGGGCGTCGTGATATTCCTCATAATAGCTTTTGATGCCGCAGAGAAGCTCAATACTATCGAGGATAGATGGCTCCTCAACCGTTACAGGCTGAAAACGGCGCTCAAGCGCGGCGTCCTTTTCGATATATTTACGGTACTCGGCAAATGTGGTGGCGCCGATTACCTGAATTTCTCCTCTTGATAGGGCGGGCTTTAAGATATTTGCAGCATTCATACTGCCCTCAGATTCGCCCGCTCCGACAAGGTTATGAACCTCGTCAACAAACAGAATAACATTTCCTGCGCGCTTTACTTCGTCTACAAGTCCCTTTATGCGGCTTTCAAACTGACCGCGGAACTGTGTTCCCGCAACGAGAGCGGTTAGGTCCAAAAGATAGAGCTGCTTGTCGGAAAGTCTTGCAGGGACATCTCCTGCCGCAATTTTGAGCGCAATACCCTCAACAATGGCGGTTTTTCCAACTCCAGGCTCACCGATAAGGCAGGGGTTATTCTTGGTGCGGCGGCAAAGGATTTGTGTTATTCTCGCAATCTCCTTTTCTCTGCCTATAATTTTGTCAATTTTTCCCTCCTGAGCCTTTCGGGTTAAATTTTCGCAGAAATTCTCAAGATATTTAAATTTGCTTTTTTTCTTTTTAGCATCGTCTTTTTTTGTTTCGGACTCGCCCTTTTCTTTACCTGCGCTCTCGCCGCCCTCTGAGAGGGAATCGAGCGGGAAGGTTTGCGCGCCGCCCGCTTCAAACAGCTCAGAAAAGCCCTCGCCGTTTTCTCCCATCATATCGGTCATCTGCTCAGTAAGCATATCGAGCTGCTCGTCTGTAAGACCCATTGATTTAATCATATCATTAACAGGTCCGATACCAAGCTCCTTTGCGCATACAAGGCAAAGTCCCTCACTTTTTTTAGAATTGTCGCCGTCCATCGTTGTCATAAAAACAACGGCGGGCCTTTTTTTGCAACGCGAACAAAGCATAGAGTAGTTTCTCCTTTGAGTGGTGTGTTTCCTATATTATATTTGTTTTTCTACGGTTTTATTTTTGTCCATAATTTTAAAGAACTCACGAATATACTGCAAAAATGCAAACAGCATAAACAGCGCCGCAACAAGAACCATTATAAGCGCAGTAGTGGTGGAAATGTTATCAAACAGCGAGATTGCTGCCATAACAACATAGAACACCGCTGTTGCCACCTTGCCATACCATTTTGAGCCTTGAATTGTGATGTTGCGGCGCAGGATAAGAAGTCCTCCAAGCAGCATCAGAAATTCCTTGACCACAAAGAACATAAGAGTTGCCGCAAGCACTACACTCTGCATCTTTATCGCAATACATATAACAACTGCAACCTGAGTTAATTTATCTGCAAGGGGATCGAGAATTTTTCCAAGATTGGTTATCTGGTTGTATTTGCGAGCGATAACCCCGTCAAATAGGTCGGAAAGACCCGAAATGACTATTGCTCCCGCCGCGTAGGCATAATATATTCTTTGAGTGCTGTCTGCCATCATATAAAATACTATGAAAACAGGTATGAGTAGAATTCTGAAAATTGACAGCAGATTGGGGATATTTAAATTTTTAACTAAATTATTTTCCATTTCTATGTCCGCTTCCTTTAATTTTACTTAAAGTTAAGGTTTATTTTGTAGGCATCACGCTGCTGAGAATCATATTTAGGGGATTGATAGCAGCCAAATTTTTCATAATGAGTGAGGATTCAATGGTTTTGGGGGTTATAATCCCAAAAAGATTTCCGCTGTCACCAACGAGCGCCACAAGCAGCCAGTTTAAAACAATAACAATGATAACGCCCTTTAGCGCTCCAAGCACACCGCCGAGCAGCGAATTTAAAGAGCCTAGCAGGGGCAGCTTGTTTACAAGCTTTAAGGACTTTGCAAGCAGAGCGCATACAAGCGACAGAATTATAAACAAAACCACAAACGCTACCGCAGAAATCGCAGAAATCACCGCAGGCTTTACAACCGTTTCGGTAATTTCCTGCGAAAAGGCTGTAATGTCGGTTGTGTATACCTCGACTATCTTATCTGAGAGTTCCTGCCTTTTTTCCTCAAGCTTTAAGGCATCTTTAAGAAATTTGGGAGCCTCATTAAGCGCCTGCTCTATACCATCGAGAAGCTGTTGAGCAGAAGGGGCAGACTCCTGAAACTCGTCTGTGTAGTTACGGATAGTATTTTCAATAGTGGACTCTATCGGCTTTTGCACAAAGCCGGTATAAGCAAGGTTTGCAGTCGGCCTGCAGAGCAGCCCCGCGAGCACAAGTGCAATAAAGAAGCCAAGAAATCCAACTACAGTTTTAGCAAAGCCATCTTTACTTCCCTTTCGGCACAAGATAACAACAAAGGCTATTAAAATAAGGTCTAAAACAATTCCAACTACCCAATTCATAAAAAACACCTCACAAAAAATTTATCCTATATCGGGGCGCAACATTTCAGATGCGGCTGTAATAACATATGCTCCTGACGAATTTGCGCAAAGCCTTTGTGCATCATCAGATATCTCGCACTCTGCGCGCTTTATGGCGGTGGAAGCCTCATATAAGAAAAGGTCGGTTTCAGTAAGTAAATAGATATTATCTCCGCTGCAAGCTATGTCTACAACATGCTGCGAAACCGACGCCTCTGCTTTAACCTCTCCCTTTTGACCGATAACGCAGAGAACGCTGCGGCCTGGGTCATTCACATCGCGGAAAGCCATCGCAAGTCCGCGGCTGCAATCGGCCATACCGATGAGCTGCTTTTCGTCAAAGGAAAAGCTGCCCATTTTCTCGCCATCAGAGGAAAGCTCCAAAAGCTGTGCGTCACTTATAGCAGTGACGCCGTTTTTATCACAGGAAAGTGAAAGAATAAGCTCATTTTCAAGCTGGTATGAAAAAAGCGCCTCAGATTTACTTGTCGAAAAAAAGTAAATGCCCGACATTATTTTTCCGCCCTGAGTGTAGAGTGTTGCGGCGGCAACACGGCTGCCATCTTCAGAGAGTGCCAGCGCCGAAATAACTCCGCCTGAGGGTGTCCATTTAAATATTGCGTTTGCATTTTTATCATACACCTTCATTTCCGAGGTGTAGACATCTGATTCTGTTGCTATGGCAAATTTTCCGTTTTTTGCTACATCACCCGTAATAACGGCTTTTTCTGTTTCCAGCGTTGCAGCGGTTTTTGACTCTGTTTCAACCGAAACCTCATTTCCGCCAACCGAATAGACAAGCACATTATTTCCCGCTACTTTGGACTGAACATTTTTTCTCGCGTGCTGAACGCTACGAAGCTCTCTGCCGCGCGCAGAATAGAAATAAAGGTTGGTCTGGTTGGTAAGCGCTATGTTTCCGCCCGCGCTGTCTAATGCGACCGTTTCTCCCGAGGGGAGCTTTAGGGGAAATCCTTCCTCGCCGCTTCCTGTATTTATAGAGCCTGAAAGCCAATTCGAAATTGCCTCGGGGCTAAGAGAATCTCTGTTTATAAATACTATAACTGCAAGCGACAGCAAAATTACAAGCACCGAAATTCTTCTGACAGTTTTGGCACGTTTTTTCTTTTTAAGAGATTCACGAATATCTTTTATCTCTGCCAATATCAGCCCTCCTCTGCCCCTTCAAACGGGTCGTTATCGTAAATTACTCGGTTAAGATATAGTCCGCACGCGGGCGCTGTAGCGCCCGCTCTGCCGCGAGAGCGGCTCTCTATAATCTGAGGGATGCTTCCTTTTGGAATTTTCCCCTCGTTTATCCAAATCAAGGTTCCCACCATTATGCGAACCATATTGTAAAGAAACCCGTCTGCCCTGAAGGTGAAAACGACATCGTCACCGCGCCTTTTGACATCGGCAAAGGTGACTGTGCGCACGTGGCTTTTTGCCCCGTCACTCGACGAGCAAAATGACGAAAAATCGTGTTTTCCCAAAAAGGCTTTTACTTCGCAGTCCAGCATATCGGCATCAAGGCGGCTTATGCCGTACCTGAACGCTCTGCCCTCGCAAAAGGGGTCTTTCTGGCGCGTGTTTCTTATGATATACTCATATTCCTTTTCGCGGGTGTGATACCGCGCGTGAAAATCGCCGTCTGTTTCTGCCACCTTAAAGGCGGCGATATCATCGGGCAGATAGTGATTGAGCGCACCCTTTAGCTTCTCTGAGGTTATAGAATTATAGGTTTTGAAATGAAAAACATATTCTGATGCCGAAACCCCCGTATCGGTGCGGCTGCACCCGAATATAACGGTTGGCTCTCCTAAAATTGCGGCGAGCGCAGTTTCGATAACCTCCTGCACAGTCAGGGCATTTTGCTGTCGCTGAAAGCCGTGATAGGCAAGGCCTAAAAAGCGGATTTTAACTGCAAATGTTCTCTTGCTCACGCGGCTTTCATCTCCTTTTTATATAAGTCTATCGCCTACAAATCTAAGCGCTATAACCGCCGATAAAAGCAGGAGCATAACAGTGAGTGCAACGGCATCTCTTGCGCCGGCTTTAAGCTGCTTTAATCTTGTTCTGCCGATGCCGTTATGATAGCAGCGGCTTTCCATAGCGGTTGCAAGGTCGCCCGCGCGCTTTATGGCTGAAATGAATAGCGGAATTAAGATGGGCATAAGCGCCTTTGCGCGAGCTAATAGGTTTCCGCTTTCGAAATCTGCTCCGCGCGCCTTTTGTGCCGACATAATTTTCTGAGTTTCCTCAATAAGCGTTGGGATAAAGCGGAGCGCAATGGTCATCATCATTGCAAGCTCGTGCACCGGAAGGTGCAGCGCCTTTAGAGGCGAGAACAAGCTCTCTATACCATCGGTAAGCTCTATTGACGAGGTTGTGTAGGTTAAAATGGCAGTTCCCGCAATAATCAAGGTTATGCGAAAAATCATAAACAGAGCCATTTCAAGTCCCTCACGGGAAATTTTTATCACCCAGAATTCAAGCAGCACAGTTTCCCCGCGGTAAAAGAGAAGGTTGAAAATCGTCATAAACAAAACTATGGGGACTATTGGCTTTACGGTTTTTACAAGCATTTTAAAGGGGATTTTAGCAACCACATATGCTAAAAGCACAAAGGCAATATTAATAATTATTGCCATAGGTGTGTTTGCGCAAAACAGCGCAACCACAAAAATGACTGTAAATACAAGCTTAAAGCGTGGGTCGAGCCTGTGAATGACGGAATTTGAGGGGTACATTTGTCCGATAGTGATATCACCTAACATAAGCCGCCCCCCTTTCCGCAGCGCTCAAGAATGACCTCTGCCGCTCTTTGCGCTGTGTAAACATTATCAGGAAGGTCAAGACCCTCTGAAATGAGCCTATGGAAAATCCTTGTTATGGGCGGCACGCTGAGTCCGATTTCGGATAGCTCATCTGTTTTTCTGAAAAGCTCATCGGGATTTCCCTCGAAAAACAGACTGCCTTCGTTTAAGACAATAACACGGTCGGCATATTTTGCCGCTGTTTCCATCGAGTGTGAAACTATGATAACGGTGCTGCCCGTGTTTTTTCTATAATCATCTATAAGGCGCATAACCCTTTCTCTGCCTCGGGGGTCAAGACCCGCCGCAGGCTCATCGAGCACCAGCACCTTAGGCTGCATAGCTATAACGCCCGCAATGGCGACACGCCTTTTTTGTCCGCCCGAAAGCTCAAATGGGGATTTTTTAAGAAGCTCAGGGCGAATTTCGAGCGCCTTTGCCGCGGCCATTACACGCTGTTTTACCTCGTCATCAGAAAGTCCCATATTTTTAGGACCAAAAGCGATATCCCTGTAAACAGTTTCCTCAAAAAGCTGATACTCGGGGTACTGAAACACAAGTCCCACCTTAAAGCGGACCTTACGCAGGTCGTATCCCTTTGCGAAAATATCCTCACCGTCTAAATAAACGCTGCCGCTCTCGGGAGTGATGAGTCCGTTAAGATGCGAAACGAGGGTGGACTTGCCGCTGCCTGTGTGGCCGATAATTGCGACAAACTCGCCTTTTTCTATATTAAATCTAACCTTATCAAGGGCAACCTTTTCAAAAGGGGTGCCCCTACTGTAGCAATATGTCAAATCACTTACTTTAATGATGGACATTATTTTCCTCCAAAACTGAAAACCTATTTTGACAATAAATCGCGTATTTTTTCAAAGCACTCCTGCTCAGAAATTATGTCGGGCGCAATTTTAACGCCCGCCTCTGAAAGAAGAGCGCAAAGCTCTGTTACTGCGGGAACGGAAAGTCCCACGCTCCGAAGCTTTTCTCTCTCGGAAAAAACTTCTCTCGGCGTTCCGTCTAAAATAAGCTCTCCATCGTTCATTACAACAACTCTGTCGGCAAGCGCTGCCTCGTCCATAAAATGTGTAATGAGGATAACGGTTATTCCTTCTTCTTTAGCAAGGCGCACGACGGTGTCCATAACCTGCGCTCTGCCCTTGGGGTCGAGCATAGCGGTCGGCTCGTCAAGCACTATGCATTTTGGCTGCATAGCTAAAACTCCTGCAATAGCTACCCTCTGTTTTTGTCCGCCCGAGAGCTTGTGAGGCTGATGGTGGCGGTATTTATACATTCCGACGCTCTTTAGCGCCTCATCGACTCTTAGGCGAATTTCACTCGGCTCGACGCCTAAGTTTTCAAGCGCAAACGCAACATCCTCTTCAACGATGGTGGCAACTATCTGGTTGTCGGGGTTTTGGAATACCATTCCCACGCGGCTGCGAAGCTCAAAGAGCCTTTGTTCATCGCGGGTGTTAATCCCGTTGACTATAACATCGCCGCTGCTTGGGAGCAGTATACCGTTTAGGTGCTTGGCAAGGGTGGATTTTCCGCTGCCGTTATGTCCCAGAACTGCAACAAACTCACCCTCATTAAAGGTTAAATTCAGATTTTTCAGTGCAAGAATGGTTTCTTCTCCCTCGCCGTAGCTGTAGGAAACATTCTTGCAGCTTATAAATGCGTTAGCCATTTTTTATTCCTTCTTTTATTTTTGCTGCCATATAGCGGTGCTACCGCAGGGCAGGCACTGCCCCGTTTTCTCAACCATAAGACCTATTTCATCGGCAGAAAGCTCGCCGCCTCTGCCCTTTGCAACCGTCTGGCTGAGAACATATTTCATAACCGAGGGGGTTAGCCCCGCAGTGTAGGAA
>JAXJQH010000019.1:0-4964 GCA_036311245.1 Oscillospiraceae bacterium
AGCGGTAAAGGCGCATAACCTCATCATAAATGAGGTTATTTGCATCGGTTTTAGAGATAGCGGCGGCATTTTTACCCATTTCCTTAAGTCTTGCGCTGTCAGAGGTAAGCTCCTCTATAGTTTTAATGAGCTTTTTGCCGCTAAGGTCTTTTTCTTCTATTACAACACCTGCGCCTGCATTTGCAAGCACCATAGCGTTATGAAACTGATGATTTTCGGTTACATTAGGTGACGGGATAAGAACAGCCGCCTTTCCCTGCGCCTCTATTTCGCTTAGAGTTATTGCGCCTGAGCGGGTTATGATAAGGTCACAGGCGGCAAGGTACTCGGGCATATTGCTGATATATTCCATAACCCTGATATCGGGGTCATTATCAATATCTATGCCACTTTTTCTAAGCTCATCGGGCATCCATAGACTGCCGAAGTGACCCGTTGCGTGAATGTGCTGTATTTTCCTTTTTTTATAGTGCCACTTTAAAACATCCATAATGGCTGTATTTATCGCCTTTGCGCCAAGGCTGCCTCCGCAGGAAAGGATAACGGTTTTATCGGGGTCAAGCCCCAATTTCTTGCGGCATTCATCCTTTTTGGCAAACAGAAACTCCTGACGCACGGGGTTTCCGACCTCGAGCATTTTGGCACGTGTGTTTATTCTGCTCATAGCCTCTTTAAAGGCTACAAGAATTACATCAACATCTCGCGCGAGCAACTTTGTTGTTACACCGGGATAAGCATTCTGCTCGTGGATAAGGGTTTTGATACCCATTTTTGCAGCTGCGCGCACAACGGGGCCGCTGACATAGCCGCCCGTTCCGATAACGACATCGGGACTGAATTCACGGATTATTTTTTTTGCTCTCGAATTTGCCGTTATAAGATAGCGAAGGGTTTTAAAATTGCTTTTTATCGCTTTAAAAGAGAGGCTGCGTTCAATTCCGCGGACCTTTATGGGAGTAAAATCATAGCCTGCATCGGGAACAAATTTTGCTTCCATTCCCCACGGAGTTCCCGCAAAGAGAATTTCGGCATCGCTGTGGCGCTCTTTTATTGTCCCTGCAATAGCAAGAGCGGGATTTATATGTCCTCCCGTTCCGCCTGCCGCAAATAGAACTCTCATTTTCTGCCTCTCCTTTAAGATTTTTTAGGTTTTCTCCATATTTGAATGGCGCGAAACATTCAGCACCACGCCCATTTCGGCGAGGAGAATAAGCAGCGCCGAGCCGCCATAGCTGAAAAACGGCAGAGGAATACCTGTGTTTGGAACAGTCTTTGTAACAACAGCTACATTAAGAATGGTTTGCAAGCCGACCTGAGCTACAATGCCGATAACAAGCATTGTTCCAAATTTATCCTTGGCTTTTGATGCGATTACAAAGCCGCGCCAGACAAGCAGCGCAAACAGAATAAGGACTATCGCCGCACCCACAAAGCCAAGCTCCTCACAGACTATTGCGAAAATAAAGTCGTTCTGAGGCTCGGGAATATACAGAAATTTTTGGCGGGAATTTCCAAGACCGAGTCCCATAAGTCCGCCCGAGCATATGGCATAAAGCGCCTGAATATTCTGAAAGCCTGCGCCGCGGGCATCGACAAAGGGGTCAATGAAAACCTCTATTCTCGACCAGACGCTATCTAAAAGTCCTAAAAAGTAAGCTGCGACAGCCGCAACAGCCGCTCCTGCTCCCGCAAGGGAAAACCAGCGCATTTTTGTTCCACCGATGAGCATCATAACAGCGCAGATAAGCGCAATCAGGATACCGCCAGAAAGGTGGCGCTCAAACAAAACAAGAGGGACAACGGTGAGTATTATAGGTAGAAACGGCACGACGCCGCCCTTAAAGGTGTCCATTTTTTTGAAATTGAGTGAAATAATATGCGCAAACATTGCAATAACTGCAAATTTTGCAATTTCGGAGGGCTGGATAGTTCCTACTACCGGAAGCGGAATCCATCTGTGAACTCCGTTAACAGGCGGGCAGAAATAAACTATAACAAGAAGTATTTCGGTGACTATCAGAATGGGTAGCGCAAAGCGGTGGAGGATATGATAATCCACCACATAACCGATAAACAGCATTGCGATTATTCCCACAACGGCAAAAATGAGCTGCTTTTTAATATAGAAAAAGGGGTCTCCCTCTCGGTAAAGCGCATCGACATAGCTTGCTGAAAACAGCATTATAAGACCGATGGCGAGGATTACCAAAACCAATATTAAAAAGGTAAGGTCAATTTTTCCGCGCACCTTTTTTTCGCCGAATTTCTTGAAAGCCACTCCTTGCCCTCCTAAAGACTATTTTATCATATTGAGCACCGAAAGCACCGAAAGCGCGTTTCCGATTAAGGTTACGAGAGAAAAAACGATAACGATTTTCTCCTCGCTCCAGCCCGACATTTCAAAGTGATGATGAATGGGGCTCATTTTGAAAATTCTTTTTCCGTGTGTCAGCTTAAAATATGTGACCTGCAGCATAACAGAGCCTGTTTCGATAAGATATACTATGCCGCTCAAAACAAGCAGCAGCGGCTGATTTAAGCCAAATGCAATGGCAACCACAAGTCCGCCCAAAAACATTGAGCCTGTGTCACCCATAAAGACCTTTGCGGGGTGAAAATTGAAAATCAGAAATCCAAGGCAGCCGCCCGCGAGCGCTGCGGCAAGGATGTTCATACTGCCTATGCTTAAAATTGCGCTCATTGCCATCATTCCAAGGGCTGCAACAAATGTTACAGACGAGGCAAGACCGTCAATTCCATCGGTAAGATTTACGGCGTTTACAAAGCCTACAATTACAAAAACTGCAAAAGGATAATACAAAAATCCGAAATCAATCGAGCCTATAAACGGAAACCAGACCGATGTGGCTCTATCGCCACTTATAAAAAGAATGGCAAGATAACACACCGCAATGAGTATCTGAAAAAGCATTTTTTGCTTTGCAGTAAGCCCTAAGTTACGCTTTTTAACTACCTTGATATAATCATCAATAAAGCCGAGAGCGCCAAAGGCAAGAGCCATAAATATTCCCGCAAAAAGGCGGATATTATTTAGGTTGTCAGTTCCCTCGGCATTGCCGCCCATCACAAGGCTTAAAACAAAGCTTAAAATCACAGCCGCAACAATACCGAGAATAAACATAAGACCGCCCATTGTGGGTGTTCCCTGCTTGCTCTTATGCCAGCTTGGACCGATATCAAGAATAGTCTGCCCGTATTTTAATTTTTTTAGAAACGGAATTAAAAAAAATCCCGACCCTGCTGTTACTGCAAAGCTTATTACAGCCGCAGCTATAACTGCAAAACTCACGCTCTGTTCGCCCCTTTTCTTAACATTCTTCCAGCCTTGCATAAAGCGCCGAAATTATTTTTTCAAACTGCATACTGAGGCTTGCTTTAAACAAGACACAGTCACCTTTTTTAAGCTCCTTTAAAAGAAAATCGACGGTTTCTTCTCTTGTTTCAAAAAATGCGGTTTTTATTCCCTTTTCGGTCGCCGCCTTTGCCATAAGCGCCGAATGTTTGCCGCAGCAAACAAGAAAATCGCATTTTTCAGCCGCCTCATTTCCTATTTCAAGGTGTGCGCTCTTTGTTATATCACCAAGCTCGAGCATATCGCCGAGCACCGCCACAGCTCTGCCCTCAGAAAGACTTCTGAGCACCGAAAGTGAGGCGCTCATACTTGTGGGACTTGCGTTATAGCAATCCTCAATAAATGTCATATCGCAAAGCTTTGTTACCTTTTGCCTCATTCCCGAGGGGACATATGCCGCAAGCCCTGCGGCTATCTGCTCGGGAGAAAGCCCTGCTTCTATGCCAACTGCGGCTGCAAGCAGCGCATTTCCTACATTATGTCTGCCGATTGCGGGCAGATAGGCATTTATATGAGGCTTGCCGTTTACCCAGATTTCAAAGCGGCTTCCCTCTGTGCCCTCGAAAATATTTTTTGCACAGATGTCGGCATTGGTGCCCTCGCAGGAGCAGCGCACAATGCGCCTTTTTCCAAGCTCGGTGATAGCGCCCAAAATGTCATTGTCGGCATTTATAATAACGGGGGCATCCTCTTCCATTCCTTCTAAAATTTCAAGCTTGGCTTTTAAAATATTTTCTCTTGTTTTTAGAAATTCAAGATGGGAAATGCCGATATTGGTTATAACGGCAACATCAGGCCTTGCAACTTGGGTTAAAACAGAAATTTCGCCCGCATGGTTCATTCCCATTTCAACAACTGCCGCCCTGTCACTTTCCTTTAAACTGAAAATGGTTTTGGGAACACCGATATGGTTATTGAGGTTTCCTTGAGTTTTAGCGGTCTGCATACCTTGCGACAGCACCGCTGCAATCATATCCTTGGTTGTAGTTTTGCCGACACTTCCCGTTACACCCACTACAACGGGAGAAAGCATATCGCGGTAGCCTTTTGCAAAATCAAGAAGCGCCTTATATGTGCTTTCTACCTGTATTATGGGGATTTTTTCTGAAAAGCTCTCAGCGGGGCGCTGTGAAAGAACGCAGGCTGCGCCCTTTTTTATGGCATCTATGGCAAAATCGTGCCCGTCAAATGATTCGCCTTTTAGGGCGACAAAGAGAGATTTCTCTTTAACATCGCGTGTATCTGTGGTAACCGATGTTATCTCTAAATTGCCACAGCCTATACACTTTCCGTTTACAAGCTTTGCTATTGTTTTAAGGGATATATTCATAGTATATGCTCCTGATGTTATTCAACCTCATCCTTACTGAGGAAGGTGACCTGCACAACCGTTCCAACCGGCACCTGCGTTCCCTCGCTGATACTCTGCGAGGACGATAGGCATCCGCTTTGGTCAATACCGCCGCCCGTTATCTTGGCATTAAGGCCAAGCGCTGTCAACCTTGTGTTGACCTCGGTTGCCGTTAGTCCTATTAGATTTGGAACGGTAACATTTTTTTGCTCGGTGTTTTCTTCTGTGTATATAACAACC
>JAXJQH010000020.1:0-2172 GCA_036311245.1 Oscillospiraceae bacterium
CTTGGAAAGCACCGAAAAGGTGTCACTGGGTAAAATGCTTTTCTTTCTGAGAAAATATCCTATTGAAATAAGGAGAAAAAGCATCAGCATCTGGTCAAGAGTAAGAGTAAAGACTTCCATTTTGTTACCTTTCCGAAAAAGTGCTAAAAAAACGGCAAGCCTCTTGGCTTGCCGAAAAAAGTGGTGCCGGAAGCGGGGGTCGAACCCGCACGGTATCGCTACCACCGGATTTTGAGTCCGGCACGTCTGCCAATTCCATCATTCCGGCATTTTTGTGGACTTATTTATTATATAATACCGCAGCGGAAATTGCAAGCAATTTTCAATTAAAATATTTAAAAGCTTAAAATCTCTTGTTTTCAAGGTAAAAAGATGCTATATTATATGTAATTTATAAAAAAAGGAAGAGGAAAGCTAAAAATGAGCACAAATAATGCACGCTTTATTGCCGTCGAGGGACTTGACGGTAGCGGAAAAAGCACACAGGCAAAGCTCCTTTCTGAATTTCTCCTGAAACGAAATATTCCTAATGTGCTGAACTTTGAGCCGACTGACAGCACCATAGGAAAACAAATCAGAACCATCCTTTCGGGCAAAGAAAAGGTACATAGCAGAACAATGGCGCTGCTTTTCGCTGCTGACAGAATTGAGCATATAACGGGTGAAAATGGAATTCTTAAAAATCTTGAGAACGGCATCAGCGTTATTTCCGATAGATACTATTTTTCCTCATATGCCTATCAGATGGTCAGTATGCCTCTTGAGTGGGTTATGGAAATAAATAGAGTGGCGCGCACCCTTGCTCGCCCCGATGCGCATATTTTCATTGATGTTACCGCCGAGACCTGCCTTGAGAGAATTGCTCAAAACCGAGAGTCTGCTGATATATTTGAAAATAAAAAGTACCTCACTCAAACTCGAGAAAATTTTCTTCGAATTATAGAGAAAACAGCTAAAGAGGAAAATGTTATAGTCATTGACGGTAATGCCGACCTTGAAACCGTTTCCTCTCGCGTTATAGAAGCTGTAAAACCGTTATTTTAAAAAAGGCTGCGGAAAATCCGCAGCCTTTTGCTCTTATTTATTCTTTTTTGCCTTATTAAACAGACTTTTGTGCAGCGAAACAGCCCTGTTGCGTCTTTTCTCGGTTTCCTTAAGGCAGAAGCAAAAGCTTTCTCCGTCCTCGCTTAAATAAACACTTCCAATATCGATATTTTCGCCGAGAACATCTTTTAAAACCGAAATAACATTGTTGTTATCGTCAAGAAGAACTGCGAAATTCTCTTCAAAGCGGTCAAGCGTGTAAAACATATCAGCTACTCCTTTTCGGTTGTAATAACAATGTCTTTTCCGTCAGAGATGGCGGTAATACATCCGTCTAAATCTGTTCTGTAAACTTCAGCGCCAAGGTTTTGCAGCCTTGTCAGAGCCTCTGCCATTGGATGCCCGTACTTGTTGCCCGCTCCAACCTCAATAACGGCATAGTCGGGAGAAACCGCCTCTAAAAAAGCTTTGGAAGATGAAGTGTCGCTTCCGTGATGCCCGACCTTTAAAAGGTCAGCATCTACATCGGCGCCGCTGTCAAGAAGGTCTTTTTCGGCATGCTGCTCCGCATCGCCCGTGAATAAAAATGAGGTTTCGCCAAATTCAAACCTAGTGATAATCGACCAGCTGTTTTGGTCTGTGTACTTATCGGTAACGGGAGCAAGAATACTGAGCTTGCCCTGCCCGATTTCAAAGCTGTCGCCTACATCTGCAGCTATCAGCTCGACCTCATTTTCAACAATAGCCTCTAAAAGGTCTGTGTATGTCTTTGTGGTGGGGATAACCTTTTCGGGAAGGTCGGAAAGAATAATGTTTTCAACCTCAATACCGTTTAAAACTGTGTCAAGTCCGCCAATGTGGTCAGAATGTGCGTGCGTTCCGATAACATAATGAAGCTTTTTTATTCCAAGCTCACCGAGCTTTAGAAGCACCTCGTCTCCGCGATTGTTTTCACCCGCGTCAATAAGAACATTAACTCCGCCTGTCGATATAAGAGTGCTGTCACCCTGACCGACATCAATAAAGTAAACAGCGCAGCTTGACTCAACGCTTGAAATAGGCCTATGTGGCTCTTTGAATACATCGGTGTTTTTAAGTAGAAAAACAATGCCGACAATAATAGAAATA
>JAXJQH010000021.1:0-12490 GCA_036311245.1 Oscillospiraceae bacterium
ACTTTAACGTCAACAACATTGTAGCCTGCAAGTACACCTGTTTGCATAGCGCCCTGGATACCTGCGTCAACTGCGGGGATGTATTCCTTCGGAATTGAACCACCAACGACTTTGTTGATAAATTCGTAACCCTTACCGGTTTCATTCGGTTCGAGAATGATCTTAACGTGACCGTATTGACCTTTACCACCTGACTGACGAGCGTATTTCTCATCAACATTAGCGGATTTACGAACAGTTTCCTTATAAGCAACCTGAGGTTTACCAACGTTTGCTTCAACCTTGAATTCACGAAGAAGTCTGTCAACGATGATTTCGAGGTGAAGCTCACCCATACCTGCGATGATGGTTTGTCCGGTCTCTTCGTCGGTGTAGGTTCTGAAGGTAGGATCTTCCTCAGCAAGCTTTGCGAGGGCAACGCCCATCTTCTCCTGACCGGCCTTTGTCTTAGGCTCGATAGCAACACGGATAACAGGATCGGGGAATTCCATCGACTCTAAGATGACGGGATTCTTCTCGTCGCAGAGAGTGTCACCGGTGGTGGTGTTCTTAAGGCCAACTGCAGCAGCGATATCACCTGCATAAACAGTTTCGATATCCTCTCTGTGGTTAGCGTGCATCTGCAAAATTCTACCGATACGCTCGTTTGAATCCTTGCAGGAGTTGTAGACGCCGGAGCCTGCATTAAGCTTACCGGAGTATACACGGAAGAAGCAGAGCTTTCCGACAAAGGGGTCGGTTGCAATCTTAAATGCAAGCGCAGAGAAAGGCGCATTGTCATCAGAGGGCATAGCAACCTCTTCTTCAGTTCTGGGATTGACACCCTTAATATCAGGGATGTCGATAGGGGCGGGCATAAAGTCGATGATAGCATCGAGAAGCTTCTGAACGCCCTTATTCTTATACGATGTTCCGCAGCAAACGGGAACAAAGGTGTTATCAATGGTAGCCTTACGGATTACCTTTTTGATTTCCTCGACTGTGATCTCCTCACCCTCGAGGTATTTCATCATAACGTCTTCATCCAGCTCGGCAACAGCCTCAAGAAGCTGTGCTCTGTACTGGTCGGCTTTTTCTTTCATGTCGGCAGGAATTTCCTCGACACGCATATCTTTACCGAGATCATCATAATAAATATCGGCCTTCATTTCAACAAGATCGATAATGCCGCGGAAAGTATCCTCAGCGCCGATAGGCAGCTGGATAGGAACAGCGTTACATTTGAGTCGATCATGCATCATATCGACAACATTGTAGAAGTTAGCGCCCATGATGTCCATCTTATTGATGTACGCCATACGGGGAACCTTGTAGTTGTCTGCCTGACGCCAAACTGTTTCAGACTGAGGCTCAACGCCACCCTTTGCACAGAAAACGGTAACAGAACCGTCCAGAACACGAAGTGAACGCTCAACCTCAACGGTAAAGTCAACGTGTCCGGGGGTGTCGATGATGTTGATGCGGTGTTTCTTATACTGACCTTCTGAGCCACTCCAATAAGCAGTGGTAGCAGCGGAAGTAATGGTGATACCGCGCTCCTGCTCCTGAACCATCCAGTCCATGGTAGCAGAACCATCGTGAGTCTCGCCGATTTTATGAGTTCTACCGGTGTAGAAAAGAATTCTTTCGGTAGTGGTAGTTTTACCGGCGTCAATGTGGGCCATTATGCCGATATTTCTTGTCAGTTCAAGGGGTATTTCTCTTGGCATATTGTCCTCCTCATTTACTATCCTAAGCAAAGCTTAGAAACTTGAAATATTTTCTTGTAAGCAAAGCCCACAATTTTACCAACGGTAATGTGCAAAAGCCTTGTTAGCTTCAGCCATTTTATGAGTGTCTTCACGCTTTTTAACAGCAGCGCCGGTTCCGTTGATTGCATCAACGATCTCAGCAGCAAGACGCTCTTTCATAGTCTTTTCGCTACGAGCACGGGAGTAGGTTGTGAGCCAACGCAGACCTAAAGTAAGTCTTCTGTCGGGTCTAACCTCGATGGGAACCTGATAGGTTGCACCACCGACACGGCGAGCTTTAACCTCCAGAGCAGGCATAATGTTTTCCATTGCCTTATCAAAGGATTCCAAAGCATCAGCTCCTGTTTTCTCCTTAACGATTTCGAATGCGCCATATACGATCTTCTGAGCAACACCGCGCTTACCGTCTACCATAATATTATTGATAAGTCTGGTAACAAGCTTGGAGTTATACATAGGATCGGGCAGAACATCTCTTTTTGCGATTCTTCCTCTTCTTGGCACTTCGCTTCCCTCCTTCACATAATGATATCATAGGTACTCGAAAGTAAATCTTCCGCTTGCCAGTCTGAAGGGCGAAAAAAGATGTTCTCTTTATTTCAAGCCTTCAACACTGAAAGCATTCTTTCGGATTTTTTACTTAGAAGCACCGGCCTTGGGTTTCTTCGCTCCGTATTTAGAGCGGCCCTGCATTCTGTTTGCAACACCCTGAGTATCGAGTGTGCCGCGAATGATGTGGTAACGAACACCAGGAAGGTCTTTAACTCTTCCTCCACGGATAAGCACAACACTGTGTTCCTGCAGGTTATGTCCGATACCGGGAATATAGGCCGTAACTTCAGTCTGGTTTGTAAGACGAACTCTGGCAACCTTACGAAGAGCAGAGTTAGGCTTTTTCGGGGTCATAGTTCTGACCGCAGTACAAACACCGCGTTTCTGAGGCGAGTTTTGGTCGGTAGCTTCTTTCTTTTTAGAGTTGTAACCCTTTAAAAGAGCAGGAGCAGTAGACTTTTTCTCTAAGGTCTCTCTTCCCTTTCTCACGAGCTGGTTAAAGGTCGGCATTAGCGCACCTCCTTACATATTTTTTCCTGCATTGCAGGTATTTATAGCACCGCTTTTGCGGAGTTATAACGCAGTTTTGGCCGAAATTTAGACATTTCGGCACAGTTTAATATTTTAACACCTATTCCTTATTTTGTCAAGAGATTTTATCTCTATTCCTAAAAATTTCCGCATCCGCGCGACGGCGGATGCGGAAACGCTTAAATTACTCAGCCACAGGCTCCTCGGAAGGGATTTCAGGCTCAGGCTGTTTCTCGACGGAAACATCAGTGTAGCACTGCATGCCTGTACCCGCGGGAATAAGCTTACCGATGATGACATTCTCCTTAAGACCCAAGAGAGGATCGCTCTTGCCCTTGATAGCTGCATCGGTTAAGACCTTGGTGGTCTCCTGGAATGATGCTGCGGAAAGGAAGCTATCGGTAGCGAGAGATGCCTTGGTGATACCAAGCAGCACAGCGGTGCTGGTAGCCTCTCTTGCATTCATATCGCCATTTGCAATCTGCTCTCTGACTTCCTCATTGATAGCCTCAAGTTCGCCTTTCTCGATAACGGTGCCGGGAAGAAGTCCGGTAGTACCGCCGTCAACAATCTTGACCTTCTTCATCATCTGGCGGATAATAACCTCGATATGCTTATCGTTGGTATCAACACCCTGAAGTCTGTAAACCTTCTGAACCTCGGCAATAAGGTAATCCCTTACTGCATCGGCACCCTTGATTGCGAGAACATCGTGAGGATTGATGGAGCCTTCGGTGAGAAGGTCGCCTGCTCCGACAATGTCGCCCTCTTTGACGCGCATACGGGATCCATAAGGAATCTGATAAAGCTTCTCCTCCTCGGCATTCTCGCCCTCAGTGGAGGTAAAGGGCATAACGCTGACAAATCTGCCTTTCTTGGTTTCTTTAATGGTAACCTTACCGGCAATTTCTGTAACGATAGCGTTATGCTTGGGCTTTCTTGCCTCAAAGAGCTCTTCAACTCTCGGCAGACCCTGAGTAATATCCTCAGCCGATGCAATACCACCGGTGTGGAAGGTTCTCATGGTAAGCTGAGTACCGGGCTCACCGATGGACTGAGCGGCAATGATACCGACAGCCTCACCTACTGCGACAGCCTTACCTGTTGCAAGGTTGGAGCCATAGCACTTGGAGCAGATGCCCTGCTTGGATTTACATTTAAGGATAGAACGAATCTTAACCTTCTCGGCGCCTGATGCAACAATCTTTTCAGCATCGGCATCAGAGATAATCTTATCCTTGCTTATTAATACTTCGCCTGTCTTCTCATCGACAAAGTCCTCAACAAGATAACGGCCGACAAGACGCTCAGACAAAGGCTCTATCATTTCCTTGCCTTCCTTGATGTCGCAAATCTCGATGCCCTCGGTGGTTCCGCAGTCGTGCTGACGAACAATAACTTCCTGAGAAACGTCAACAAGGCGGCGGGTGAGGTAACCTGAGTCCGCAGTTCTCAGAGCGGTATCGGCAAGACCTTTACGAGCGCCCTTAGAAGAAATGAAGTATTCGAGAACATTAAGTCCCTCACGGTAGTTAGCCTTGATAGGAATCTCAATGGTACGGCCCGAGGTGTTGGCAATAAGTCCACGCATACCTGCGAGCTGTTTAATCTGGTTGATGCTTCCTCGAGCTCCCGAGTCCGCCATCATCCAGATGGGGTTATACTGATTTAAGTTAGCCGACAGTGCATCCGAAACCTGCTTGGTGGTTTCGGTCCAGGTGTCGATAACAAGCTTATAGCGCTCCTCGTTGGAGAGGAAGCCTCTGTCATACTGCTTTGCAATTTCGAGAATTCTCTCGTCTGCCCTAGCAACAAGCTCTTTCTTCTGGGGAGGAATTTCAGCATCGCAAACTGCGACGGTGATAGCTCCTCTTGTTGAATACTTAAAGCCCTGAGCCTTGATTTTATCAAGAACCTCAGAGGCGGTTGCAACGCCGTGGGTCTTGATGCAGCGGTCAACAATTTTACCCAGCTGCTTTTTATCGACCTTAAAACCGATTTCCAGATCAAACATTTTGTCCGAATTGGAGCGGTCTACAAAGCCTAAATCCTGAGGAATGGGGTTGTTGAATATAATTCTACCAACGGTAGCATCAATAATTCTGCTGACCTTTTTACCGCCAACCTCTTTTTCAACTCTTACCTTGATAGGTGCGTGCAGACCGACAACACCCTCATTATAAGCCATAAGAGCCTCATCGAAATTGCGGAAGCACTTGCCCTCGCCCGGCTCGCCCTCTTTTTCAATGGTAAGGTAGTATGAGCCTAAGACCATATCCTGAGTAGGAACAGAAACAGGCTTTCCATCCGAAGGCTTTAAGAGGTTATTGGCAGCGAGCATTAAGAATCTTGCCTCTGCCTGAGCCTCTGCCGAAAGAGGAACGTGAACAGCCATCTGGTCACCGTCAAAGTCGGCGTTGTAAGCGGTACATACAAGGGGGTGAAGCTTTAATGCTCTACCCTCAACAAGCACCGGCTCAAATGCCTGAATACCGAGACGGTGAAGTGTGGGAGCACGGTTTAAGAGAACGGGGTGCTTTTTGATAACGGTCTCGAGTGCATCCCAAACCTTGGGATTTGCGCGCTCAACCATTTTCTTCGCATTTTTGTTATTCTCAGCAGCTCCAATATCCTCAAGGCGCTTCATAACAAAGGGCTTGAAGAGCTCAAGTGCCATCTCCTTAGGAAGACCGCACTGATACATTTTAAGCTCAGGACCGACAACGATAACCGAACGACCCGAATAGTCAACACGTTTACCGAGCAGGTTCTGACGGAAACGTCCCTGCTTACCCTTGAGCATATCCGAGAGAGATCTCAGAGGACGGTTGCTGGGGCCTGTTACAGGGCGGCCGCGGCGGCCGTTATCAATAAGCGCATCAACAGCCTCTTGGAGCATTCTCTTCTCGTTGCGGACGATGATATCGGGCGCATTGAGCTCGAGGAGCTTTTTAAGGCGGTTGTTACGGTTAATAACACGACGATAAAGGTCGTTTAAGTCGCTGGTGGCAAATCTGCCGCCATCGAGCTGAACCATAGGACGGATGTCGGGAGGAATGACGGGGATAACATCCATAATCATCCACTCAGGGCGGTTTCCGCTCTTGCGGAATGCCTCGACAGCCTCAAGTCTCTTAAGCAGCTTTAAGCTCTTCTGACCGCTGGTTTTCTGGTTGCCGATGCGGGCAATCTCAGCCTTGATTTCGGTGGAAAGAGCCTCTAAATCAACCTCTGCTAAGAGGTGGCCGATAGCCTCTGCGCCAATCTCAGCCTTGAAAGCATCGCCGTATTTATCCTTCCACTCACGATACTGTGTTTCGGAAAGGAGCTGATATTTCTCTAAAGGAGTTTTGCCCTTATCGGTTACGATATAGGATGCAAAATAGATAACCTTTTCAAGAACGCGGGGGGACAGGTCAAGAATAAGTCCCATTCTTGAGGGTGTGCCCTTAAAGTACCAAATGTGAGAAACAGGAGCAGCAAGCTCGATGTGTCCCATTCTCTCACGGCGGACTTTAGCGCGGGTAATCTCAACACCGCAGCGCTCGCAGACCTTGCCCTTATAGCGAAGTCTTTTATATTTACCGCAGTGACATTCCCAGTCCTTTGTTGGTCCAAAAATTCTTTCGCAAAAAAGACCGTCACGCTCAGGTTTTAAGGTTCTGTAATTTATTGTTTCAGGCTTTTTTACCTCGCCGTATGACCATTCTCGAATAGTATCCGGTGACGCAAGGCCTATTTTGATTGAGTCAAAAACATTGAATTCCATTTAACGCCCTTCTTTCTATTCTTTACAGGTCTTCACCATCGTCAAAGCTATCAGCATCGTCCTCGGAGAAATCGTCTTCCTCCTCGTCGGTGCCTGTGGTACCGAAGGTATCGGTATCGGTAAGCTCGCCGACCGTCATTCCCTCATAAGCGCCGTCATCACGATACTCGCCGACAGCGTTATCAATGGCTCCGAAGCTTAAATCCTCATCATCAAAGTTTTGCTTGAGGTCGATTTCCTCACCCTCATTATCCAGAACCTTAACATCAAGTCCCAAAGACTGAAGCTCTTTAATAAGAACCTTAAAGGATTCGGGGATACCGGGGGTAGGAATATTCTGACCCTTGATAATGGACTCATAGGTCTTAACTCTGCCCACAACATCATCCGACTTAACGGTAAGGATTTCCTGAAGGGTGTAGGCAGCGCCATACGCCTCAAGAGCCCAAACCTCCATCTCACCGAAACGCTGGCCGCCGAACTGAGCTTTACCGCCCAGAGGCTGCTGAGTAACGAGAGAGTACGGACCTGTGCTACGCGCATGAATCTTATCATCAACAAGGTGATGAAGCTTTAAGAAGTACATATAACCGACGGTTACGGGGTTATCGAACGCGTCGCCTGTTCTGCCGTCGTAAAGAATGGTTTTTCCGTCCTCACGAAGTCCCGCTGCTTTGAAGCACTCGCGGATATCCTCCTCGTGTGCGCCGTCAAATACAGGGGTCATAACCTTCCAACCCAGCTCTGCAGCAGCGCGGCCGAGGTGTACCTCGAGAACCTGACCGATATTCATTCGGGAAGGAACGCCGAGGGGGTTAAGAACGATATCAAGAGGACGGCCATCAGGCAGGAAGGGCATATCCTCCTGAGGCAGAATGCGGGATACAACACCCTTGTTACCGTGGCGTCCCGCCATCTTATCGCCGACAGAAATCTTTCTCTTCTGCGCGATGTAGCAGCGAACAACCTTATTAACTCCAGGGCTAAGCTCGTCACAGTTCTCACGGGTAAACTCTTTAACATCAACGATGATACCATATTCACCGTGGGGAACTTTGAGCGAGGTGTCACGGACTTCTCTTGCCTTTTCACCGAAGATTGCACGAAGCAGTCTTTCCTCGGCGGTAAGCTCGGTTTCTCCCTTGGGAGTTACCTTACCGACAAGGATATCGCCCGAATGAACCTCAGCACCTATGCGGATAATTCCGCGCTCGTCAAGGTCTTTTCTGGCATCATTGGAAACATTGGGGATATCGCTGGTAATCTCTTCGGGTCCAAGCTTTGTATCGCGGGCATCTATCTCATATTCCTCGATGTGGATAGAGGTAAAGATATCATCACGCACTAAGCGCTCGTTTAAGAGAACAGCATCCTCATAGTTATAACCCTCCCAGGTCATAAAGCCTATGAGCATATTTTTACCAAGGCTAATCTCGCCGTTGCAGGTTGCAGGACCGTCAGCAATTACCTGACCAGCTGTCACCTTTTCACCGGCATCAACAATGGGCTTCTGATTTATGCAGGTTCCCTGGTTGGAACGCAGGAACTTGATAAGCTCATATTCGTGGTCTACTCCCGCCTTGTCAGTAATTACAACCTTATCAGCGGAAACAGACTTAACAGTTCCGTCCTCTTTAGCAAGAACGGTAACACCCGAATCGACGGCAGCCTTGTATTCCATACCTGTACCGACAATGGGGTTCTGAGTTTTCATAAGAGGCACAGCCTGACGCTGCATGTTAGCGCCCATCAGCGCACGGTTAGCATCGTCATTCTCAAGGAATGGAATCATAGCTGTTGCAATAGAAACGACCATTTTAGGCGAAACATCCATATAGTCAACGCGGTCGCGGTCAACCTCGGCAATTTCGTCACGCACACGGGCGTTAACACGGGGACGTGCAAAACGGCCCTTTTCATCGAGAGGCTCGTTAGCCTGTGCGACAACATAGTTATCCTCAACATCAGCGGTCATATAAACGACCTCTTCTGTTACAACGCCAGTCTCCTTATCAACCTTGCGGTAGGGAGCCTCGATAAATCCATATTTATTGATGCGGGAGAATGCTGCGAGATAAGAGATAAGACCGATGTTAGGTCCTTCAGGGGTCTCGATAGGGCACATTCTTCCGTAGTGGGTATAGTGAACGTCACGAACCTCGAATCCTGCTCTGTCACGGGAAAGACCGCCGGGGCCGAGAGCCGAAAGACGGCGCTTATGGGTAAGCTCAGCAAGCGGGTTGGTCTGGTCCATAAACTGCGAGAGGGGCGAAGAGCCAAAGAACTCGCGGATAGCAGCAACAATAGGACGGATATTGATAAGCGACTGAGGCGACAGGGTTTCCATATCCTGAGCCTGAATTGTCATCTTATCGCGGATAACCTTTTCCATTCTGGAGAAGCCAATCTTAAACTGGTTCTGCAGAAGCTCGCCGACGCTGCGAACGCGGCGATTTCCTAAGTGGTCGATATCATCGGTGCTGCCGATTCCGTCAGCCAGGCAGTTAAGATAGTTAATAGAAGAGAAAATATCATCAACAATAATGTGCTTGGGAACAAGCTCATCAACACGCTCAGCGAGCTGTGCGCGGATAATTTCCTCGTCAGAGGTCGCCTCAATAATCTCCTTGAAAACGGGCAGATAAATCATCTCGTTGATGCCCATCTCTTCAAGCTCGTCCTCAGTTATATGAATATAGTCGCAAACAATGCTGCGGCGAACCATAGCATTAGAGAAAACCTTGATTTCTCTGTCCTCGTGCTCGTGCTTTACGAAAACAGTGGATACACCCGCATCCTCGATTTTCTTTGCAATATCCTCACGAACAAGTGTGCCCTTTTCATATAAGAGCTCGCCTGTGATGGGGTCAACAACATCACGGCTTAAGGTGCAGCCGCGGATTCTGCCCGAAAGAGCAAGCTTTTTATTGTATTTATAACGACCGACGCGGGAAATCTCATATCTTCTCTTGTCAAAGAAGAGACCGCTGATATGAGCCTTTGCACTTTCAACTGTTGGGGGCTCACCGGGACGCAGGCGACGGTAAACCTCTTTGAGAGCCTCGTCGGTATCGGCGGTTTCATCACGGCTTAAGGTTTCGAGAATACGGATATCCTCACCGAACACCTCAAGAATCTGCTCGCGGGAAGAAAGACCGAGAGCCTTGATGAAAACAGTGATGGGTATTTTTCTTTCTTTATCTATGCGAACATAGAAAATATCGCTGACATCGGTTTCATACTCAAGCCACGCACCGCGGTTAGGGATAACGGTGGAGGAGAAGAGCTTTTTACCCGATTTATCGTGCTCCATTCCATAGTAGATACCGGGGGAGCGGACAAGCTGAGAAACTATAACACGCTCTGCGCCGTTGATGATAAAGGTTCCGCTGTCGGTCATGAGCGGGAATTCGCCCATAAAGACCTCCTGCTCCTTAACCTCGCCAGTCTCCTTATTTAAAAGGCGGACAGTTGCGCGCATGGGGATAGCATATGTTGCATCTCTTGCCTTGCACTCGGTAATGCTGTATTTGGTCTTGTCGTCAAAGTGATAATCAATGAACTCCAAAACGAGGTTACCGTTGTAATCCACAATAGTGGAATCCTCGTTGAAAACTTCCTTAAGTCCCTCTTCGAGAAACCATTTGTAGGAATTTTTCTGGACTTCGATCAAATTCGGCATATCGAGAACTTCATTTATTTTCTGAAAGTTCTTTCTGGATATTTTTCCGAATTGTGTTTCCTTGACATTCACCATCGGTTCCATCACTCCGTTCTGTATATTAAAAACACTTACTTGTTAGAACGCCCGAAAAACGGGCTTGGATTTCTCCCTTTTTTCCGCTCCGCGCAAAGGTTTTCACCCTTTTCAAAACGGTCAATTTTCGAGCATTTTTTCACCCAAAAATCGGCATTAAAGGCACAAAAATCCATTTTGATACATTTTAACATTATATCCTAATCTTATCTGCTTGTCAACCTCTTTTTTGTTTATTTTTTTATTTATTTTGCAAGTTTTTTAACGCGCAAAAAACCCGCCCTTTTTATAAAAGGCGGGTTAACTTTAACTTATTTATGGAAAAGCTTTTTTGTTTGGTACTGAGGCTCGCTGGTGAGATTCATTTTAAGCTTGCGGAACACATTTCTGTCAACCTCAGAGAGAATAACGGTAGAATGTACCTCACAGCCCACAAGCTTTTCTGCCTGCTTTAAGGCGTGCTCGGCGGTGGGGTTGGTGGCGGCACTTATAGCAAGGGCTATAAGAACCTCATCAAGGTGAAGCCTTGGGTTGTGGTTTCCGAGCAGACCTGTTTTAAGGCTCTGTATAGGCTCTATGATAATTCTCGAAATAAGGTCAATATCATCGTGAATGGAGCCGAGCACCTTTAAGGCATTAAGTAATGCCGCCGAAGCCGCGCCGAGAAGCGGGGTTGTTCTGCCTGTAACGATAGTGCCGTCAGGAAGTTCTATTGCGGCTGCAGGACCTTCGGTTTCCTCTGCTCTCTTTAAGGCAGCCGAAACGACCTTTCTATCCGATGTTGTAACGCCCGCCTGATTCATAAGAAGCTCGATCTTATAAGCTGTGTCCATTCCGACCCTGCCAAGTCTATGGTCACAGAGAGTGGCATAATATCTGCGGACTATCTCATCGCGCGAGGCGCGACAGACAGCCCCATCATCAATAATGCAGTTGCCCGCCATATTAACACCCATATCGGTGGGTGACTTGTAGGGGCTCTGACCTGCAATTTTCTCAAAAATGGCATTCAGAACGGGGAAAATCTCAACATCTCTATTGTAGTTAACCGCAGTTTCACCGTATGCCTCTAAATGGAACGGGTCAATCATATTAACATCGTTAAGGTCGGCAGTGGCGGCTTCATAAGCTAAGTTTACGGGGTGCTTTAGGGGCAGGTTCCAAATAGGGAAGGTTTCAAACTTAGCATATCCCGATTTTATTCCGCGCTTATAATCGTGGTAAAGCTGAGATAGGCAGGTTGCCATTTTACCGCTGCCCGGGCCTGGCGCTGTTATAACAACGAGCGGGCGCTCGGTTTCAATATAGTCATTCTTTCCGTAGCCCTCATCGCTGACGATAAGGGGAATATTGCTGGGGTATCCCGCAATCGAATAATGTATATATACCTTAATATTAAGTCTTTCAAGCTTTTTCTTAAAAGAGTCGACAACCGACTGACCCGCATACTGGGTTATAACAACGCTGCCGACATAAAGGCCAATCTCGCGAAAGGCATCTATAAGGCGAAGCACATCAAGGTCATAGGTGATACCAAGGTCGCCACGGATTTTGCTTTTTTCGATATCTCCTGCGCTGATAACGATAACGACCTCTGCCTGGTCCGAAAGCTCCATAAGCATTTTGATTTTGCTATCGGGGGCAAAACCGGGGAGCACACGGGAGGCGTGAAAATCGTCAAACAATTTTCCGCCGAACTCAAGGTAGAGCTTATTATCAAACTTTGCTATCCTTTCGCGAATATTCTCGGATTGCAGTTTAAGATATTTTTCGTTATCAAATCCTATTTTTTTCATCGCCCGATATCCTTTTTCTTTATTTTTATACCCTTTTATTATACGAACGATTTAGAAAAAAAGCAACAGCTTTTTAAATATTTTCGACTTTTTTCTCACAGCAGTAAAAAGAGAGCAAGAGCCGCATACGCCGTTTTTCTTTGAAACACATACAAAAGCAGCTTTAGCGAAATCTCAAGCTCTCTGTCATTTACAACAAGCGTCGCTTTTCCCTCGCATACACTTAGCGAGAGCGGGGTTGATATTTTCTCAAACCCTATGGCGGCGGTATTTTTTTCGGTTACTATAAAAGCCGCAACGAATATTATAAAAACCGCCGTTAAGAGCGCAGATG
>JAXJQH010000022.1:0-8884 GCA_036311245.1 Oscillospiraceae bacterium
GAAAGAAGGTGTTCTATCTGCGTATGGTCGCTTGTAGAAAGCGAACAGAGCGAGATTTCATCATATCCCGTATTATCGCAAAGATCCCTTGCCTGCTTGCAGAGGGTTTCAACCTTTTTCTCGCGGAATGGTCTGTAAATAAAGCCTGCCTGACAAAAACGGCAGCCGCGGATACAGCCGCGAAGCACCTCTAAAACAGCTCTGTCATGCACAGTTTCTATATAAGGGACAACAAATTTATCAGGATAAGGAGTTTTGTCAAAATCCTTTACTACCCTTTTGGTTACACGCTCAGGAACATCGGGGCGGTTAGGGGTTATAGCTTTAACAGTTCCGTCCTCATTATAGCTGACATCATAAAATGACGGGACATAGACTCCCTTAATTTTTACAGCATCTGAGAGAAACTCATCTTTTGTGCTGCCGCGCTTTTTATGCTCAGCATAGAGGTCACATATTTCGACTATAGCCTCCTCGCCGTCACCAAGCAGGAATAAATCAAAGAAATCGGCAATCGGCTCAGGGTTGCAGGCGCAAGGGCCGCCGCCAATTACGAGGTTTTTAAGCTCTTTTCTATCACGGCTGTAAAGAGGAACGCCTGCAAGAGAAAGCATATAGAGCACATTGGTGTAGCTCATTTCATATTGCAGAGTAAAGCCTATTATATCAAATTCCGAAACAGGGTCTAAGCTCTCGAGCGCATAAAGAGGAATATTTTCGCGCTGCATATGCTCCTTCATATCCATCCAAGGAGCAAAAACACGCTCGCACCAGATATTTTCGCGCGAGTTTAAAATATGATAGAGGATTTTAATGCCAAGGTGTGACATTCCTATTTCATATGTGTCGGGAAAGCAAAAGGCAAAACGGACATCCACTTTTTTAGGATTTTTGATAACGCTGTTGAGCTCTCCACCTATATATCTTGCGGGTTTTTGAACCTGCATAAGAAACTTTTCAAGCTTTTTCTTGACATTCATTTTTTCACGACCTATCCTTTATCGCATAATGGGTTTATTATATCACAATCTATATATTATTTCAACTTTTTTTGACGAACTATAACCATCAGAAAGAGATATCCCGCAGTTATCATAAGGCTTACATTATATCCCGTTTTTACAAGCACTGCGCTTCCCAAAATAAAGAGCGCAGAAGCCGAAATGAGGGAAATTATATCGCAAAAAAGCTGTACTCTGTTATCATTATATTTTAATGACATAAGTTCATAGAGTATTCTGCCGCCATCGAGTGTTCCTGCGGGTAGCAGATTAAAAAAAGCGGTTATGAGATGCACCAAAGCGGCATCTGTTATTTTTCTGCTAAAGAGCGAAAAAGCAAAAAAACAAGCAAGATTTACGGCGCATCCTGCTGACAGCACAATGAGTTTATTTTTAGTATCGAGCAGAGAAAGCGGGGTTTTAAGCCTCATTCTGATGCCAAATGGCTTAAAAGCAAGCTCTTTTATTTTGCAGCCACAAAGAGCCGCTGCAATTATATGTCCGCTCTCGTGTAGCAGTGCTGCAAATAGCGCGCAAAGGGCAATGCCCGTTTCATCATAAAATGAAAAAAGAGCCAGCATAGCAATAAGCAGAAAGCTTACACTTACTCTGACTCCTAAAATTTTAAAACTCAATATCCTCTATTCCTTTTAAAACATAGGCGGGGTCAACTCTTTTTCCGTCTATGCGTATTTCAAAATGCAGGTGGGGACCTGTGCTGTACCCTGTGCTTCCCATATAGGCTATTATCTCGCCGCTGCGGATATTCATTCCCTCGGTAGCTTTAAGGCTTTTACAGTGTCCGTAAAATGTGTAAAGTCCGTCAGAATGACGCATTAAAATATAATTTCCGTAAGCCTCGTTTTTTCCGCACTCATATATAGTGCCACTGAAGGCGGCGGTTATGGGAGTACCTTGAGAGTTTGCTATATCAATTCCTGTGTGAAAACCCTCATTGCCTGTAATTGGATGAACACGCCAGCCAAACTGAGATGTAACATTGCCTTTTGCGGGAGCAGAAATTGAGGTTGTAAGCACATAAGCATTTGTGCTGACGCTTTGAGGAAGGTTCCTGCTACCCTCGTCACTACCTCCCGCTCCGCTGCTTTCAGGCTCAGCAATCGAGGAGCTTTCTGTATGTGTTTCGTTTTCTGAGATAGATGAGTTTTCACTATGGGTTATAGCAGATGAGGTTTGTGCCTCACTTTTTTTAGGCGGCGAAAAAATAAACTCACCTATTTTTCCAAAAAAACTTTTTAAATCATCTAAACTCACATCCTGCTGTGTTGTGGCGGCGGTGTAACCCGATTTTATCTGCGCATATGCTTTTGGGGCAACGCTTTTCATAATAAGCGCAGAGAGCACTATCATAGCAAATGCAACCGTTTGAATAAAGACAAGCCGCAGGCAGCCTTCTGCGCGAGGATTAGTTTTTGGCTCGTTTTGCGCAGTTCCCTGCTGCATTTCCTCCTCTGTTGGAAGTGAATCGAGAAACTCATCCTTAAACACATATTTTTTCTCTTCATCCATTTTTTACAAAAGCCTCCTTTTTCTTTTCGGTCTGCGAGGGGGACAGCCGCAGGATTTTTTAACTAAGATGGTGTCCTCTCCGATAAGCTCTATATCCTCCCATTTGATGATGATATCGTCTTCCCTGCCCAAGAGTCCCAAAAACTTAAGTCTTCCGAATATAATCAGCGCGCATAGGCGCTGCTCGCAGGTGTCTATCTCGGCATCGCAAACACGCCCTAAGCTCTGACCGTCCTCTAAGCTTATAACCTCTTTTTCCATAAGCTCGGTTATTCTACACATCCGCCCCGCCCCTTTCCTTTCATTTGTATTCAAAAGCGGAGAGTTATATGAATAAAACTCTTGAAATAGAAAAAAAGGTGTGCTATACTATGTTCGACACAATCGAATAAAATGCGACTCTGTCCACTTTAAGCGGGCATTTCATTGCACTTTTTGGTGCTTTGGGAGATAAGGGAAGCGCGGTTAGAATCCGCCACAACAGCCATTGCCGTATCTCGGTTATTTACCGTCAAGTCGGAATGCTTATCGTTTCGTGCATTGTAAACCACTCTCGGGTAATTGGAGATGTGCGGTTTTATAGGGTAATTCCCGATTTGATTTCACTTCTCTCGAGCCGCGGCTTGTGGGGAGTGTTTTATTTTTTATCCGAACGGTCAAAATAAAAGAAAGGAGAAGTTTTATAATGAAACTTCAAACCACCAAAAGGCTGCTTTCTGTTATTCTTGCCGTTATTGCCGTATTTTCGGTAGTTGGAATGACTGCTTGCGGCCAGAAAAGCCCTGACTCCACCCACGTTTCCTCTGTCGCCGCAAAAGATGAAGGACTTTGGGCAAACGCTGTCTACACCGAGGACAAAAGCTTTGGTGAGGGCGCAAAAACCGTTATCGTTGAGGTAATCGCAGGTGACAAGTCTGTAACCTTTACACTCAAGACCGACAAGGAAAACCTTGCTGATGCTATGCTCGAGCACAGTCTTGTTGAAGGAACGCAGGACCAGTATGGACTTTATATTAAAAAGGTCAACGGCATTTTAGCCGACTATGAAATTAACAAGTCCTTTTGGAGCGTTTCTAAAAACGGCGAGATGCTTATGACCGGCGCAAGCGCAGTTACAATTTCAGACGGCGAGAAGTACGAGTTTACTTATGCAAAATAAGAAGTTTATATCGGTTTTTGAATTAGCACTTTTCCCTATGTTTGCAGCATTGATGGTTGCATCAAAATATATTATGGAAATACTTCCTAACATACACCTGCTTTCTATGTTTGTAATGCTGTTTACAGTGGTTTACAGGGCAAAAGCGCTTATAATCATTTATATTTTTGCTATAATAATGGGAGTTACCGCCGGCTTTAATGTCTGGTGGGTACCGTATCTTTATATATGGACTATTCTTTGGGCGGCCACAATGCTAATCCCGAAAAATATTTCCAAAAATGCGGCTATGATAGTCTATCCCATTGTATGCTCACTGCACGGTTTTTTATACGGCGTTCTCTATTCCCCTTTTCAGGCGTTTGCATTCGGATACACAGTCGAGCAGACTATTGCCTGGATAGCGAGCGGAATTCCATTTGATGTAATTCACGGAATTTCAAATTTTGCGATAGGATTTCTCATTTTTCCGCTTGCAGAAGTTATTAAAAAAGCTCAAAAATATGTTTACCGATAAAAAATCACCGCGTATCTTAAAAGATACGCGGTAATTTTATTTCTTTATTTCGCTCCAATATTTTTTTGCAGCGGCCTCATTTTTATTATCACCGAAATCGTAATATATTCTATCCTTAATTCTATCGGGAAGGTACTGCTGAGGGGTGTAGTGATTTTCAAAATTGTGTGGATATTTATATCCCTTGCCATGCGAAAGCTTCTCGGCGCCGCTATAATGCGAGTCCTTAAGGTGCGGCGGGATTTCGCCAATATTACCCGCCTTTACATCATCCATTGCGGCATCAATAGCACAAACAACCGAGTTTGATTTTGGAACAGTCGCAAGCAGAATGGTAGCCTCTGCAAGTGGCAGGCGGGCTTCGGGAAGTCCTAACTGCAGCGCGCTGTCAACGCAGCTTTTAACAATAGAAACTGCCTGCGGATAGGCAAGTCCGATATCCTCGCTCGCGATTGCCAAAAGGCGGCGGCAGGGAGAGAGCATATCACCCGCGGTAAGCAGCCTTGCAAGGTAATGCAGGGCGGCATTTTCATCAGAGCCGCGGACAGATTTATGAAACGCAGAGAGGATATCATAATGCTCGTCCCCGTCCCTATCGTATTTCATACTACTGCGCTGGCAAAGCTGAGAAACATTTTCAAGAGTTACTATAATTTCACCATTTGCAGAGCTTGGCGCCGCGAGGGTTGAAAGTTCAACACAGTTGATGGCTTTTCTGACATCTCCTCCGCACTGGCGCGCGATATACGGCACAATACCATCTTCAAGGGTAACATTAACCGAAAGGTTTTCCCCCGTCTTTTTATATGCCCTTTCTACCGCCTCCTCTACATCCTGAGGAGTTACAGGTTTAAACTCAAAGACGGTGCTGCGGCTGAGAACCGCGTTATAAACATAAAAATATGGGTTTTCGGTGGTGGAAGCGATAAGGGTTATCTTCCCGTTTTCGATATACTCTAAAAGAGACTGCTGTTGTTTTTTATTTAGATACTGAATTTCGTCAAGGTAAAGGAGAACTCCCTCCCTAGAATCAAAGCCATCAAGAGCGGAAACAATATCCTTAATATCGCTGACAGAAGCGTTTGTGCCGTTAAGCTTGTAAAGTCTTTTATTAGTCTTATGTGCAATAATGGAAGCGACTGTTGTTTTTCCGACACCGCTGGGTCCGTAAAAAATCATATTTGGGATTTTACCCGAGTCAATAATACTACGAAGCACCTTGCCTTCTGAGAGCAGGTGTTTCTGACCGACGACCTCAGAAAGTGTCTGCGGTCTAATAAAATCGGCGAGTGGTGTATTTGACATTTTTTGCGTCACTTCCCTTCTATTTGTGTTTTTCTAAGGCTTATTCGTAGAGAGGATATTTAGCGCAGAGAGCATTTACTGCGGCGCGGATATTCTCTGCCTCATTCTCAAAGTCTGTGCAAGCCTTATAAATGCAATCAGCAATAATTTCCATATCCTCAGGCTGCATTCCGCGGCTTGTAACTGCAGGAGTTCCGATGCGGATACCACTTGTTACAAAGGGGCTCTGAGGGTCATTAGGAATAGCGTTTTTGTTAACGGTGATATAAACCTCGTCAAGGCGTTTTTCAAGTTCTTTACCTGTAACGCCCATTTTGCGAAGGTCAACGAGCATAAGGTGGTTATCGGTTCCGCCCGAAACGAGGTCAAAGCCTTTACTGAGGAGTGCTTTAGCTAAAGCTGCGGCATTTTCAACTATTTTTTTCTGATATTCCTTAAACGAGGGCTTTAACGCCTCGCCAAAGCAGACAGCTTTTGCGGCAATAATATGCTCAAGCGGACCGCCCTGCATTCCGGGGAAAACCGCCTTATTGATTTTTTGCGAGAGCTCTTCCTTACATAAAATCATACCGCCGCGAGGACCTCTGAGGGTCTTATGAGTAGTGGTTGTAACAACATCTGCATAAGGAACGGGATTGGGATGAAGACCTGCAGCAACAAGACCCGCGATATGAGCCATATCAACCATAAAGTAGGCGCCGACTTCTTTTGCAATTCCTGAAATTCTCTCAAAATCAATAATACGGGGATATGCGCTTGCGCCTGCAACAATAAGCTTGGGCTTGCATTCTCTTGCAAGAGAGGCAAGCTTATCGTAATCAATGGTATGAGTATCGTCATTTAAGCTGTATGATACAAAGTTATAGTATTTACCCGAAAGGTTTACCGGCGAGCCGTGAGTTAAATGTCCGCCGTCTGCAAGGCTCATACCGAGAACTGTGTCACCCGGCTCTAAAAGTGCAAAATAAACAGCTAAGTTTGCCTGTGCGCCCGAATGAGGCTGAACATTTGCAGCATCAGCTCCAAACAGCTTTTTAGCGCGCTCGATAGCGATAGTTTCAACAACATCTACACATTCACAGCCGCCGTAATAACGCTTGCCGCTATAGCCTTCAGCATATTTATTAGTAAGCACGCTGCCCATTGCTGCCATAACCTCGGGCGAAACAATATTTTCGGAAGCAATAAGCTCTATATTTCTTCTCTGGCGCATGAGTTCTGCCTGCATAGCATTAGATACTTCAGGGTCATTTTTCTTTAAAAATCCAATAGTATCCATTATAGTTTCGTACATTTTATAATCCTCCTAAACAAATATACAATAATTATACACTTTTTTGAAGTTTTTAGCAAGGGTTTGAAGCAAAAACTATTTGATATTTTTTGCATTTATGGTAGAATAAAGATAACAAATCCAAAAGAGGTTTTTATATGACTAAAAAAGAGCTTGCCCGCCTTTCTGTAGAGGCTCTAAAAGAGTTATTCCCCGAAGCAAAATGCTCCCTTGTCGCAGACAAGCCCTATGAGCTTTTGATGGCAACGAGGCTTTCTGCGCAATGCACCGATGCAAGGGTCAATATTGTAACTTCGGTTTTGTTTAAAAAGTTCCCTACCTTGGAGTCGATTGCTAAGGCGGATATAACCGAAATTGAAGAATCTATAAAATCCTGCGGGCTTTACAAAACAAAGGCGCGAGATCTTAAGAATATGGCAATAGAGCTAATAGAGCGCTTTGGCGGCGTTGTTCCCGACAGCATTGAAGAGTTGATTACCCTGCCCGGTGTCGGCAGAAAAACCGCTAATCTCATAGTCGGTGATGTGTACGGCAAGCCATCGGTAGTGGTGGATACCCACTGCATAAGAATAACAAACCGCATAGGCTTAGTATCGGAAACCGACCCCAAAAAGATTGAATTTGCGCTTAAAAAGATTTTGCCGCCAGAACAGTCGGGAGATTTTTGCCACAGAATAGTCTTGCACGGGCGCGACCTGTGCACTGCCCGCTCCCCTAAGTGTAGCGAATGTCCCTTAAACACATTCTGTAAATACGCACTTAAAAACAAATAAAAAGAGCCCGCTGCTTTTGCAGCGGGCATTTAACTTTTTTATTACTGGGCAGCCTCTTCAGTAGCGGGAGCTTCTTCTGCCTGAGCAGCATTATACTCCTCAACTATCTGTGCCTGCTCTGCCTCTTCAGTTTCCTCACTGAGAGCACGAATTGAAAGGCTTACACGCTTATTCTCGTAGTCAATGCCTATGATTTTAGCCTCAACCTCGTCGCCTACTTTAAGAACATCGGAAGGCTTATTGATTCTCTTGTTAGCAATCTGGGAGATGTGAACAAGACCGTCAATACCGTCAATAACATTAACAAATGCACCGAAAGCAGGAAGAGATACCACCTTGCCTTTGATAACATCGTCAACATTATAGGTGTTCTTGAGAATTTCCCAAGGATTGTCCTCGGTTTTCTTATATCCAAGAGAAATCTTGCCTTTTTCAGCATCATATTCCTTGACATAAACTTCAACTGTATCGCCAACGGAAACAACCTCTGCGGGGTTCTTGATTCTCTTCCATGAAAGCTCGGAAACGTGAATCATACCGTCTACACCGCCGATGTCAACAAATGCGCCGTAGCTGGTGAGGGACTTAACAGTTCCTGTGTAAGTATTGCCAACCTCGAGGGTTTCAAGAAGCTTTGCAGCCTTTTCTTTTCTCTCTGCGTTAGCAACAGCCTTAATAGAGCCGACAATATGCTTTCTGCCTCTCTTATCCTCGGTTTCAAGGATTTTGAATGCAACCTTCTCTTTTAAGAGAACAGACATATCGCCATCTCTTGCAATACCTGTCTGGCTTGCGGGAATAAATACGCGGGTACCCTTGGAGTTAGCAAGAACGCCGCCATTTACAACCTCGAAAACAACGCCCTCAATGGTAGCATTGGTTTCTTTTGCTTTAAGGATATCCTCAAAGCCCTTGTAGGAGTCAATCTTCTGCTTGGAAAGCAGAACGAAGCCTTCCTGATCGTTGACCTTGGTTACCTCAAGCTCAACCTCATCGCCGATTTTAACAGCATCATTAAGGCTAACTGTGCCGTTCTGTGTGAACTCATCGGCAGGTACGAAGCCAGCATGCTTGGTACCCATATCTATCTGCAGTTCCGAAGGGTTGATGCCAACGACAATACCCTTCACACGCTGTCCCCTATGTACTTTTTTGAAGGTATCTTCGATTGCTTTTGCAAAATCGAACTCTCCTTCTTCCACCTTTTCGGTGGTTTCGACCTCAGCCTCTACAGCCTCAGCCTCGATTTGTTTGTTTTCCAGAATCTCACTCATAGTATTCTGAACCTCCTTAATTATATACGAC
>JAXJQH010000023.1:0-2766 GCA_036311245.1 Oscillospiraceae bacterium
GCGCTCGCGACTTTCTTGTCCCCAGCCGTAAGCACCCCGGAAAGTTTTATGCGCTTCCTCAGGCACCTCAGCAGATTAAGCAGCTTCTGATGGTATCGGGATTTGACAGATATTTCCAGATAGCTCCCTGCTTTAGAGATGAGGACGCAAGAGCTGACCGTTCTCCCGGAGAATTTTATCAGCTTGACTTTGAGATGGCATTTGCCACTCAGGATGAGGTTCTTGAGGTGTGCGAGGATGTCGTTCACGACACATTTAAAACCTTTGCTAAGGGTAAAAAGGTTTCAGATAAGCCTTTTCGTCGCATCACCTATGCCGATGCAATGATGAAATACGGCTCTGACAAGCCCGACCTTCGCAACCCCCTTATAATCTGCGACCTCACTGCGTTTTTTGCAGATGTAGATTTCCCCGCATTTAAGGGCAGACCTGTTCGCGGAATTGTTGCCGACTGCACAGGCAAATCCAACAAATTCTTTGAGGATTCTCTCAAATTTGCAACCTCGGCTGAGGTTGGACTTGGCGGTCTTGGTTATATTACACTTAAAAACGGCGCCTTCATCGGCCCTATCGCCAAGTTTTTAACTGATGCTAAAAAAGCCGAGATAATTGAAATCACAGGTGTAAAGGAAGGCGAAACCCTCTTCTTTATCTGTGACGATAAGAAAAACGATACAGAGAAAAAAGCAGGTCTTATTCGTACCTGGCTTGCTAAAAAGCCTCAGCTTGACCTTATAAAAGATGATGCCTTTGAATTCTGCTTTGTAGTTGATTTCCCGATGTATGAGATTGAGGAAGAAACGGGAAATACTATCTTTACCCACAACCCATTCTCAATGCCTCAGGGTGGTCTTGATGCGCTTTTAAATAAAGAGCCTACCGAGATTCTTGCATATCAGTACGACCTTGTATGTAACGGCATCGAGCTTGCCTCGGGTGCTGTTCGAAATCACGATACCGATATAATGAAAAAAGCCTTTGAAATCGCAGGCTACACAGAGGATGAGCTAAGAGCGAGATTTAGCGCCCTTTACAATGCGTTCCAGTATGGCGCGCCCCCTCACGCAGGTATGGCTCCCGGTGTTGACAGAATGGTTATGCTGCTTACAGACGAGGAAAAAATCCTTGATGTCATAGCATTCCCGCTCAATGGTAATGCGCAGGATGTAATGCTCGGCGCACCCAGCGAGGTTACAAATCAGCAGCTTGAGGATGTTCACCTTCTTGGAAACGGCAGCGCACTTGCAGGCCGCGCAGCTGCTGCAAGCGGCGCAGCCAGAAAATCAGCAGGTAAGCGCTCCACTTTTTCTAACGCTCAGCAATTAAATCAGCTTTCACTTACTGAGGAAGAAGAGGGCGTTATGCAGGATATTTTCAAGGTGATGAATGAAAATGAAAAATATCTTGAGAATGTTGACACAGAGAATGTTGAAGAAATGATATATGTAATGCCTATGACCAACGTGCTTCGTGAGGATGAGCGCAAACAGCCGTTTAGTCGCGAAGAGCTTCTTGAGGGTGCACCTGAGCGCAGCGAGGATAGCTGGCAGGTACCCAGAGTTGTAAAGTGAGGTGTGTAAAATGAAATATTATAGAACCAAGATAAATGATAAAGGAAACATCGCTGTTGACGACACTATTCTTGTAAAAGATGTCCCCGCAGCAGCAGGCTCGCGAATTTTAGAGGGCTTTAAGCCTCTTTTCAGCGCAGAGGCAGTTGTCCGCCTTGAAAGCAAAGGCTACAGCGTTTCGGGCAAAACCCATGTCGGCGAATTTGGTTTAGATCTTGTGGGTGAGTTTTCCTACTATGCAGAAAAGGAAAAATCCCTTAAAGGCGCAGCAGCCGAGCTTGTTTCAAAGGGCGAGGTAAAAGCGGCGCTTGCAGTTGATATGAGCGGCGCTCCAAGAAGAGCTGCAGCTCTTTCGGGTGTAGACTTTTTAAAGCCTACTTATGGCACAGTTTCACGCTATGGAATTATTTCCTGCGCCGCCTCGGGTGAGCAGCTTGGAGTTTATGCCAAGGGCGCACAGGGAATTAAAGAAATTATGGAAGCAATCGCAGGTCACGATGAAAAGGATGGAACAAGCCTCAAAAACAAATCCTACGATTATACTATTGATAAGGACGTATCGGGCAAACGAGTATGTGTTATAAAAGAGCTGCTCGAAAAAGCTGATAGCGAGGCGAATGAAAAGGTGAAAGCCTTTACAGATGCTCTTGCAGCAAACGGCGCTATTGTTGAGGAAGTTTCCTTAGATATCCTTGATGCCGCAAACACAGCCTGGCAGATTATTATGACTGCCGAAACCTGCAACAATGTTTCAAGGTATGATGGTGTAAAATTCGGCTACCGTGCTGAAGAATACAGAAATATTGATGAGCTTTATGTAAATACAAGAACACAGGGCTTTAACTTCCTCACCAAGGCGGTTATCCTTTACGGCTCAGATGTCCTTTCCAAAACCCGTTATAATGACTGCTTTTCTAAATCCCTTAAGGTACGCCGAGTAGTTAAAGAGAAATTTCAGGAGCTTATGCAAGACTATGATGCAGTTATTACTCCCGTTTGCAGCAAAACTGCTTATGAGGAATATGATATCCACGAGGCCTTTGCAAAGGTGTATAATGAGAGCGTTTTTACATCGGTTGCAAATCTTATCGGAGTTCCTGCTCTTGTCAGTAGCGGAGTACAGCTTATAGGCGGGCACTTTGCAGAGAGCACACTACTCAGTCTTGCCTATAGTGTTGAAAGGAAAGGTGAATGA
>JAXJQH010000024.1:0-14779 GCA_036311245.1 Oscillospiraceae bacterium
CAGAAGCTGGTTGATACCGGCGGCCGTGTTGACAGATTTAAAAAGCGCTTTGGTATGGACAAATAAGTTTTGTAAAAAGGAAAGGGCTGTCTTTTTTGAAGACAGCCCTTTTTGCCCTTTCTCTTAAGCGTAAAAAAGGAGATTTTTCAAGGTGAAGGATTATAAAACCGCAGCCGCAGAGGCTTTTTCGGAATTTACCGAAAAGAAATCCCGATTTCTTACATATCTTGCCCCCGTAGAGAGCGAGGCAGAGGCTACCGCATTTATTGCAAAAATAGCCGCCGCTCATCGAGAGGCGGCGCACGTTGTTTACGCATACAGCCTACTGGACCGCCAGATAAAGCGCTTTAGCGATGCAGGCGAGCCGCAAGGCACTGCGGGAATGCCTACATTGGAGGTTCTTCTTCACAAGGAACTTTATAATGTCGCCCTCGCTACTGTCAGGTATTTCGGCGGCGTTCTGCTTGGAACAGGCGGACTTACCCGCGCTTACTCCAAGGGCGCATCTGATGCTGTTGCCGCTGCCAAAATCATTACCCGCACCTGGGGGGACATTATTTCGATAACCATTCCATATAATCTTTATGGGCGGCTTTCCCCTTTTCTTATTTCCAAGGGAGTTCCCATTATTGACAGCGATTTTTCTGATACCGTTTCGATTACTGTCTTTTCTCCGGCTACAAAAACCGACAGTTTGTGCGCTGATATAGTCGAGCTGACTGCCGCCTGCGCTAAAATTGAAAGAAAAAATCAGCTATTCTTTGACATTTAGTGATTTTTGTGGTATAATTTAATATTGGAGAATTGTTTTGTTTAAAAAAACTGTATGAAAAGTGATTTTCATGCAGAAATTTCCCTTAAGCTGCCGAAAGGAGGCGTTTTTAGTGAATGTTCGAGAGCAAACCGAGCTTATGGAAGAAGCTTCCCTTGCCCCCGATGCTTGTCTTTCCAAAAACAGCCGCGGACGCGAGCGATTTGAAGAGCCCTGCGAATTTCGCACCTGCTTCCAGCGTGACCGTGACAGAATTATTCATTGCAAATCCTTTCGCCGCTTAAAGCACAAAACTCAGGTTTTCTTAGCGCCTGAGGGGGACCATTATCGCACCCGTCTCACCCACACGCTTGAGGTTTCACAGATTGCCCGAAGCATTGCAAGAGCCATGCGTTTAAACGAGGATTTAACCGAAGCCGCAGCGTTGGGTCACGATTTGGGGCACACCCCTTTCGGTCACGCGGGCGAGCGAGCCTTAAATCAGGTCGCCGAGTGTGGATTTCGGCATTACGAGCAGAGTGTACGCACGGTGCAGCGCCTTGAAAAGGACACTTTTGGTCTCAATCTTACCGCCGAAGTTATTGACGCTATTTTGTGCCACACCGATAAAGTCGCCTTAACTCTTGAGGGGCGCATTATTGAAATTGCAGATAAAATTGCCTTTATAAATCACGATATTGATGACGCCGTTCACGGCGGAGTTATAGGGGTAGAGGATCTTCCCAAAAAGCCTCTTGAGGTTTTGGGAGCGACTACATCAAAGAGAATTTCAACCCTTATTTCAGCTATTGTTACAGACGAGAGCCGCAGCATTAAAATGTCGCCCGAAATCAGAGAAAGCTTTGATATTCTGCGGGATTTTATGTATGCCGCAGTTTACAGCAACCCCATCGCCAAGAGCGAAGAGGGAAAGGCAATGGATATTATAAAATATCTTTACTCATATTTTTTGTCAAATTCTGAAAAGCTGCCGAGGCTCTATCTTAGCATTTCAGAAAAAGACGGGCTGCCTCGGGCTGTCTGCGATTACATAGCAGGAATGTCGGACCATTATGCTATAAGGTTTTACGAGGAGCTTGTTATACCAAAGGCTTGGTCGGTTTTATAAATAAACGAGGAGGGAGATTATGCAGATTTCAGAAGATTTTTTAAATGAGCTGCGTGCACGCTGCGATATTGAAACCATAATTTCCCAATATGTTGTTTTGAAAAAGCAAGGCAGAAGCCTTAAGGGTCTTTGTCCGTTTCACAGCGAAAAGACCCCCTCATTTAACGTTTCATCGGACAAGCAGCTTTTTTACTGCTTTGGCTGCGGGGCAGGCGGCGATGTTATAACATTTATAATGAAAGCCGAAAACCTTTCATATCCCGAAGCTGTGGCGTTTCTCGCGCAAAAGGTAGGGCTTCAGGTTCCCGAAAATAATGTTGATGACGGAGCCGCGCACCTTAAAAACCGCATACTTGAAATTAACCGCGAAACAGCTCGCTTTTTCCACGCTGCCCTAAATTCACCTCAGGGCGCAGGTGCGATGGCTTATATCTCCGACCGCGGTCTTACCAAAAAGACCATCACCCGTTTCGGGATAGGCTATGCACCCGACAGCTGGGATAGTTTAATCAAGCACTTGAGAAAAAAAGGTTACACCGATGCCGAAATAGCGGCTGCAAGCGTTGCAACCCGCACGCAGCGCGGTAATTTTATAGATTTTTTCAGAAACCGCCTTATTTTCCCCATTATAGATATAAGAGGAAACGTTGTTGCATTTGGCGGCAGGCGGCTTTCGCAAGAGGATAAGGGCCCTAAATATCTTAACTCGCCCGAAACCCACGTTTTTTCAAAAAACAGAATTTTATACGCTTTAAACTATGCGAAGTCTTCCCTCTTCTCGGACGAGGCGGCAAAAGCAGGCAAAGATAGGTTTTTCATCCTTTGCGAGGGATATATGGATGTTATCGCGCTGCATCAGGCAGGCTTTGACAACGCGGTGGCTCCGCTTGGCACTGCGCTTACCGATAATCAGGTGCGCATTATGTCAAAATATGTTCCAAGCATTATTATCGCAACCGACTCGGACGAGGCAGGTCAAAAGGCTGCCCGCCGAGCATTCTCGCTTATAGATGCCGCGGGGCTGAGCACCCGAATTTTAAAAATTCAAGGTGCAAAGGACCCCGACGAGTACATTAAAAAATATGGCAGCACAAGGTTTTCACAGCTGCTTTCCCAGAGCGTCAGTGCTGTGGAGAATGAGCTTGACGCTATACTTAAAAAGCATGATACCGACACCGATCACGGCAAGGTTCAGGCGCTCAAGGAAGCTTCAAAGGTTTTAGCCGGCATTTCCAATCCTATTGAGCGTGATGTATATATTTCCCGTATCTCAACGCAGCTTTCGGTTTCGCCGCAGGCGGTTTCCCAGAATGTGGCTGGCCTTATCCGACAAAACAAAAATAATGAGCGTCGGAAAGAACGCAGTAGTCTGACCGTACAAAACGGCTCAAGGGACACCGTTAATCCCGAAAAACGAAAGATGCTTTCAGCCGCCGTTTGTGAAGAGTGGCTCTTAGGCTCACTGTTCGGTCACCCCGATTTTTTAGATATCCTCAAAAAAGAGGGAGTTGGCGGGGATGATTTTGTAACCGAATGGGGCAAAAAGATGTATTCTGCCGTTCTTTCTGTGGCAGAAACGAGCGATGCTCTCGACCTTATGGCATTAGGAACGCTGCTCACAGAACCCGAAATGGCGCGTATGGCGGCGGTAATCACAAAGGGCGGAAGCTCTATCCGCACCAAAGAGCAGTTTTGCGAGCTTATCGCCTCACTGCGCTCGGAAAAACAAAAGCAGTCCCTATCGGGCGAAAATGTTCGGGGGATGGATGATCAGGAGCTTGGACTTCTGATCGAAAAACTCGGAAAAGAGAAAAAATAGAGGAGATTTAAACAAAATGGCTGCACAAGACAAATCAAAGCTTATAAATGACCTTATTGAAATCGGCAAACAGCGCGGTGAGCTTACCACCAAGCAAATCAATGACCTTTTGGAGGAATTTGATTTTGATGTCGAGCAGGTTGACAGGCTTTACGAAAAAATTGAAGGCTCCAACATTAAGATAGTTGAGGATATGGAGCTTGATTTAGACACCGACCTTGAATCCATTCCTCTCGAGGGACTTTCTGAGTCAGAGGAAGGCGCTGACAACATTAATGTTGATGACCCCGTTAAGGTTTACCTTAAAGAAATCGGCAGAGTTCCCCTGCTGAGCGCCGAAGAAGAGCTTGCGCTCTCTGAGCAGATGGCTGCAGGAGATACCACCGCGTCAAAGCGCCTGAGCGAGGCTAACCTGCGTCTTGTTGTCAGCATTGCAAAGCGCTATGTCGGCAGAGGTATGCAGTTTTTGGACCTCATTCAGGAAGGTAACCTCGGTCTTATCAAGGCTGTTGAAAAATTTGACTACACAAAGGGCTTTAAGTTCTCCACCTATGCAACCTGGTGGATTCGCCAGTCTATAACCCGTGCTATTGCCGATCAGGCAAGAACCATCCGTATCCCCGTTCATATGGTTGAAACAATTAACAAGGTTAAAAAGGTTTCAAGCCAGCTTTTGCACAAGAACGGACACGAGCCTACCGCCGAGGAGATTGCTCAGGAAATTGATATGCCGGTTGAGAAGGTTAGCGAAATTATGCGAGTTTCTCAGGAGCCTGTTTCTCTCGAAACCCCCATCGGCGAGGAGGAGGACAGCCATCTTGGCGACTTTATCCCCGATGACGATGCTCCCGCTCCCGCAGAGGCAGCCTCCTACACCCTTTTAAAGGAGCAGATTTCAAAGGTGCTCTCCACCCTGACTCCGCGCGAAGAAAAGGTGCTGCGCCTGCGTTTCGGGCTTGAGGACGGCAGACAGAGAACCCTTGAGGAAGTTGGAAAAGAGTTTAATGTGACCCGTGAACGAATTCGTCAGATTGAGGCAAAGGCTCTTCGCAAGCTGCGTCACCCCGGCAGAAGCAAAAAGCTCCGCGATTTTCTTGATTAATATAAAAACCACCCTCAAGAGGCACACTCCATAAGGAAGTGTGCCTCAGTTATATCCGCCTTACGGCGAGTTATATTGCTACGCAGTTATATTTGGGCTTCGCCCAAGTTATATTCGCTTCGCGAGTTTTAGGGCGAATATAATATAACTAAAACCAAAGGTTTTAATATCACTTTGCCGTAAGGCAAAATAAAACTGTGAGACCTGTCTCACAATATCACTCATTATATTTATCTTTGAGATAGGTTTCGTTTCAAAGTATGTAACCCATTATGACACTTTCAAACCGAAAGTGTCATTTTTAATATAATAGAAAATTGGGAGAAACTTCTTTACGAAGTGTCTCCCAAAGCAGAGGGTGGTTTTTTATATAGTTATAGCCGCTTAGTCCACGCAGTTATTTAAGTGCGTTTATTGCGTTTGCAATTTTACCTTCAGCAGACGAAAGTTTTTGCTTTGCAAGTGCAAGCTCTTTTTTAAGGCTCTCTATTTCTGCAGCCTGATTGCTGCTATCAGAGGATGTAATTGTGCTTAAATCCGGAGTTTTTTCATTATTATCAAAAGCCTCGAGCATTGCTTCAAGCGCAGCCTTCTGACAGCTTGCATCAAACTTATAATCAGTGCCGCTGAGTCCTGTTGCCTTTTTGTTGGAAATAAGCAGATATGGCGTGGGGTCAACACTCTTATTATCTATGCGCATCTCGATATGCACATGAATTCCGCTCGAATTTCCGCTTGTTCCCATAGTACCAAGCGCGGTGGTTCGGGAAACGGTATCCCCTTTTTTCACCTTGACGCTGTTTTCAACCATATGGCAGGTTATAAAGCGAATTCGCTCAAAACCCGCAGGCTTTATCGAAACATATCTGCCCCAGCCGTTTTTGTCAAAGCCGACTACCGTTACAACGCCGTCACAGATAGGATACAGCGTGCGCTGAGCTGCTGTGATGTCTATTCCCTTATGACCGTTTGCCCAGTAGCTGCCCTTCTGCCCAAAGATTGCAGTTACATTAAATTTGCCGTTTACGGGAAGATTAGTAACATATGATGCCATTATATTTCCACCCCATCACTGCCGTCACTGCCGAATATTTCGTCAATAACACTTTTTTTCTTTGAAGTCAGAGTTTTTATCAGGTCATAAATGTAATTGCTGCCGCGCGAAACCAAAATTCCCGTTATAACGCTTCCCACATAGGGAACAGGACTTTTAATTCCTACAAGAGCGGGAATATCAAGCCCATAAAGCAGGCAAACGGCAACACTCAGCACAACTGCAGCAATAATCTGCCATTGAATATTCTTTTCAATTACCAAGGTTTTGGTGTATGTAATAACCGCCTCTATAAGTATTGACATAACTATGATTGAATACATTTCCATTGTTTCCTCTCCCAATTATATTGTTGTTAAATATATGATTTTCAGCCTTTCATTATGAGGGCAAGGATTGCTGCGCAAATTGCGCTGACAATCGCCGTTAATGTGCTTCCCGCCACAAGCTTTTTATAGTGGTTGTAGCTTTGAGCAGGCTCGTTTTCAACCGCCGAAATTCTGCTGCCCATATCATCGACCTTTGAATCAATGGATTCGGTTTTGACAGCTATTTTCTCAACTGCAGCAGTAAGTCTGCGGATATCCTTTACCTCATCCTTTATTTCTGAGAGCTGATGAAAAATGTTTTTTTCATCAGCCTCTAAGCGTGCAAGCCTTTCATGAATCTCCATCTTTATTTACCTCGTCTTCGTTTGTGCTATTGAGGATACTTTTGGCAACCTTTCTAATCTGCGCAAGTGTTGTCGCGCTTGAAAGCCCCTCAATAAGCGCCGTTACCTTATCTACCTCTTCGACTTCTTCGATAGGCTCAGCTTCCTCAATAAGCTCCTCAACCTCAATCATTTCTCCGTTATGACAAATTTTCATAATCACACCCCCAAAGTTCTATTGTTGACCCCGCCTTAAGCGGTACGTAGTTGCCCTCAAGACCGCTGTCATAAAAATAAACCTTCACGGAACTTATTGGGTTAGTCCAATTATTAGAAAGCGAACAAACAGGTGAAATTGCTTGGTTTCCCGTAAATTCTTGACCATCTTTGTGTGGAAATTTTATTACTTCGCTCACTGTCATTCCGCCTATAATATCCACCTTTAAAACACCCGCAAGCCCAACTTGTTTTTCTCCAAATGTAGTTGAAGCTATACTTAAAAAACGCTTGTTTGCGCTCGTGTTCGCTCTGAAACTCAATGTCCTAGTTGTCGCAACTTCAAAATCGGGTAGAATATCAAAAACAACATAAAAAGGTTGTACCGAAAATGGTTTGCCCTCGCTGTCGAGATTACACAAAATATATTTAACATCTTCAGTTAGTGTAATTCTATTAATTAGTCTTGGTTTGGTTTTAGCGATGGCAGAAGCAACATAATCTTTTCCTACTGCTGTCATATTGTCTGCAAACTGTTTAAGTTTCTCGTCAACAACTTCTTCTGAAACGTCGTTCACAATTGTCAAACGCGGTGACAATGCAATTTGCTTACCATTTATATATGCCATTCTTATCCCCTCCTCCTATATTTCCAGCGCTATTAGTGTATACCAAATTTCATACCCAGCAGATATAGTGGTTCCAGCAATATTTCTTATATATACTTTAAAGTTATCTTCACCTTTAGAATGACTAATAGAACAATGGACTGCATTTGCTCTACTATCACAGCTTGAAATTATTAAATTGCTTGGCAAAGAGGATAATCTAAAAACAGAGGTGCACGCACGCTCAATACTAATAACATTGTAAGCAGGTAAATCGTTCTCCAAGATAATTTTTTCACTAAAATAATGAATGCCTCTATCGGACAAGGATTTCTCCTGCTCAGCCTTGATGTCCTTCTCGACTTGTGTAAGCCTATCAAGAATTTTGTCTATATTATCCTCATCAGTAATAATATGAAGACGGTTCTCTGTCAGCTTATCAGGGTCCGCATCGTATTCTGCCTGTGTTCCTACCCAAAAGCTAAATTTTTCACCTTCATTCATTTCCTTTAGGCTCTCAATATAGCCGCCCGCCTCAACCTCTTCTCTGACGGCGTTTGCATTAATTGCAGCCTGATTTGCATCATCAGCGGCTTTGTTAGCTTCTTGAGTTGCGGTTTTTGCCTCATTGGCAATGCCCTGCATTTCATCTTTCAATTCTATAGTGACTAAAGCAGCCTCCTCTACCTCTTTTGCTTTTTTAGACACTTCTGCAACCGCCTGCCATGCCTCGCCTTCAGCCGATGCTGCACTCTCTGCTGCTTCCTGAGCACTTTCCGCCGAGGCTACTGCCGAGGCTGCCGCCGCAACAAGAACGTTTTTTGTAATCTCCTCGTAAGCAACTGTGTCATCAATGCTCTCGCTTACAACAAAGGTTTCAGGGTAGCTCTGCCAAACAGGAGCAGAAACCCCTTTAATGGCAGAGGGAACTATAAGGGCATTATCCGACAGATTTGCAAGGTCATTTTGGTTAAAATAATCAGGAGAAGCAAAAATAATCTGCGCAGAAAGCTCTCCTGCATCTTTAAGGTTGGCGCCGCTAAGCCGCCAGGTGAGAACAATCCTATCACCGCTTATTTCCTTTTTAAGCATCTGGTCATAAGGCTCAGCCCCGCTGCCTGTGGGGTCTATTTTTATCCAGGCAACCATGTTAGAAAGGTCAAATCCATCCTGCACCCTGCTAAGAACAAATTTGCGTTGCGCGCTGTCAACATCGCCTCTTGCACCGATTAGTCTGTCCTCAGGAAAGATTATCATATGCTTGTTTTTTATTTCAATCATGCCTTTTTCTCCTCTCCTTTCTGCCTTTTCTTTTTTCGCTTTTCGCTAAGATACGCCGCCGCTCTCTCAGAGAGCGGCGCGTTGTGCGCAGGCACACTGCTTCCCCTGCCCTCCTGGCGTCGGCGGGAAGCCTTTTTTCTCTCGAGCCGATTTATCTGAGTTATCAGTTCTTTATAAAATGAACCGTCATAAAGCAGTTTGTTTGCCATTTTATCTCTCCTTTACTTGTTCTCAAGCGCAGTAATACGCGCCTCGAAATTTAAAAGAATATAAGTAAGGTCACGCTTTAAGCGCTCTATTGCCTCCTCGCAGAGACGGATTTTTTCCTCTACTGTTTTTTCCTCTGAAAAAGCTAATGGAGTAAACTCAACTATACTTTGTTTCATTTAATATTTCCCCCTAAAGAGAACATTCGGCTTAAATAGTGTATCTGCGCCTCGCCACTGCCGCAAATCTTTATGCGAATACTCTGGAAATCTCTGTTCCCGAGAGGAATACAGATAGCGCCGTTTGTGTGAGGCAAAAGAGCCCTTACAAGCTCAAAATCACCGCCGTCATATGCAGCGTAAACGCAGACCCTTGTCTTTCTCGGCTGAATAAGATAAAAATCAATGCAGGCTGACCTTTTCTTAACTGGCCGATAGTGATGTATGTCCTGAGTTACTATCTCCCAATCAAAACTTGCACCGTCATTGTTCTCTGCATCCTCACTGTAGCTTTTCTCAAGCTCCCAGACTCCGTCCTCGCTTGCAAAGAAACTGCGACCAAACATTGAAGCGCCGCTCTTTCCCATAAAGTCATCTTCCTTTGACCACAGGCCCATTTCGGTGTTGTATGTGTAAAAAGAGCTGTCCTCATTGCCCTTATAGCAGACATAAAGAGTTCTACCGCTGCCACAAAGCGCCGCCGAATACTTTCCTGCATCTGCGCGGGGTACATCGCAAAGGCTGTCGGATATCATAACTGGAACAGTTCCGGTGTATTTCATAACGCCCTCTTTTGATACAAAGAAAAGCTTTCCGTCCACCTCGCAGAGAGCAAAGCGGCTGACGCAACCGACATCGGCTATCTTTACAAGATTAAACTGGTCGGGATTGTTTCCGTAAAGCTCATACATCTCATCCGCCGTAAAGAAAATAGCGCGGTTTTTATAGGTGGTGCAGGCAGTAAAATTCGATTTTGTTTCACAGTTTTTAAAATAAGCTCGCTCTGTCGGGTCATCATACACAGCAGTGGAATCCCAAGCCGAAAAGTCCCCGTATGCGCAGCCTCGAAGCTGCTTTCTGCGACAACCTATAACTCTACCCGCATAAACAGTTACATCTACAAAGTCAGGCACTTCGTACCTACTTGCAAAGCTCATTGTTGACGGAGTGGCATGTATCGTATTTTTGCTGCCAAGCTCTGTTTTAAGGTTGAAAAGGCAGACTCTGTTATCAAAAACACACATTAAGGATGTAATAAGCTCATCTGCCTCGGATGTGAATGCGAGAGTGAGCGATGAAAAATCATCTCCGTAATAAAAACGGGTTCTCCCGTTATAGGATGTTGTCATATATGCCTTGTCAAAGCAGAAAATTCCAGTCACCTTTTCCCCCGCCTGCGGTGTGAAAAGCTTTTTTCTGCCTCTGCGGGTGGATAGGATAGGAAGGTCTCGCACCGACATATTTTTTGTGTGATACAGCGTTTTTTCTCCCGCTCCCACCCTTCTGTCCAGCCCCTCAAAGGCCGAAATGCTGAAGGTGCTTTTAGTAATCTGAGAAAGGGTTGGTAAATTCAGCATTTATTTTCCCTCCCGTCACCAGATATTTACAAATTTATTAGCGCCGCTAAAGCTGCTGCCGCAGCTTGAAATAAGCTCTCTGAGCGCTGCTGCGTAAATAGTGCTGTAGTTATTGAGCCGTTCAATATCATCGCAAAGCAGCGCTTCGCGCGACAGAATATGATAAATATATATCTCGCAAAAGCTGTCCTCTAAAAGGAGCTGCCTTTGCGCATAATCGCTTTGACTAAAGGGCTTTGGGATAACAAGATATTCCAAAGCTACCTCGCCACTACTATGGGCAAAATCAAAAACGATATCATTTCCCTCGCATTTATATCCAAAAGGCTCATTTAAACCGTTTTTTCTAAGCTCCTTGCCTTTAAAAGAAAGGCGCAGAATCTGCTGCGCCGGAAAATCCAGAGTAATTCTACTCTCGTCTTTTTTTATCGATGTCTTAAGGATATCGGTTTTTCTCAAAACCTCCTTAGCGAGCCGCGCTTCGAGAGCATTTATCATAAAGAGCATCCTCTCATCCTTAAGAGAACACCCGAAATCCTCGCGTAGCCTGTCTATTAACTGCTTGGGCGTTGTCATATCTGCCCTCGCTCCTTTCCTTATCAGTTGTGCACAGAGTCGATATATTTCTGTGCCTCTCTCTCCTGCATAGTCGCATCCTCAAGAGCGCTCTTTACGCAAGGCGGCACCATAACCTCAACTCCGCGCTTTATGATATAGTTTTTTCCGTTAACGATAACGGTTACATCATCGACATACTTGTGTCCGTCAAAAAACAGCTTGAGGCTGACCTTTTCATTGTTATCTTTGTTTTTTACTGCCATATTATATCCTCCGTTTCTTTAAGGCGGTGCGGGCATATGCCCGCACCTCAATATGAAATTATTCGCTCAGTGTGCTTGCGGTTTCAACACGAACCATAAAGGGCTGGGAAAGAATAGCAGCAGTTTTAACTGCCTTCCAGCCAACAGTTGCGCGTTGGTCAAGGGGGTCGCCCGAGCCTGCAGAGCCAAGCTGCTTGATGATGGTCTTAAGACCGCCGCCCTCAACCTCGGTGATACCATAGGCATCTGCTCCGAGGAACAGGGTGGAATAAACATCGATACCCTCAGCGCCGCCCTCACCGGGGAAGATAACTGCGCCTGCAGCGGCATTTGCTGCTGCAATGTCGCTGTCAACAGTAATGCTGTTTGCATTTGCTGCAGTAACGGTGTAGCGAGCCCCTCCGATGATAACCTTTCTGCCAACGATATCCTCAGATACAGCCTCGTTTACAGTGATAGTCTTGCCCGCAGAGGTAAGAGCTGTTTTAACGGTGAGGTTTCTGCTCTCAGAAGAGAGGTCCTCGCCGCTAAAAACCTTTGCCTCGGTGGTTTCGATAAAGCGGCAGCCGAAAATTCTTCCGATTTCACCCTCGTACCAGTCTTTAGGGTTGTAATCCTTAACGCTCTGCCACTCGCTGTCATTCATAAGGTCATATGCGACATTGGAGTGAATGATAGCAACATAGTCGCCGCAAATTTTCTTGGCAAGTCCCTTTTTGAGGGTGTTAACTGCCTTTTTAACGGCTGCAACTGTCATAATGTTTTTAGAAGTCAGCTCATGGCGTGCGTTTACATCACCCTCAGCATACTGAACATTGGTACCTGCGTTGATGACCTCTCTTGTAACGGTGTCGAGAGTTCTGCCAGCCTGATCGCCTAAAATAACAGTAGCCTCAAGAATGTTGTTGTCAACTGCAGTAAGGTCAAGCATATCGGAAACGGTGACATAGTCGCCATACTGATTGACGGTTGCCGAAAGCTTGGACCAATCCAGCTTCTTGCCATCGGGGGTTACACCCTCAGTGAGGGCGGTTGTTGCCTTGGGGAAGGGATTTAAGCGGCGGAATTCAATAGTTTTACCGCCGTTTTTAGGGATAGAGCGCTTCTGACCGAAACGGTCGTGTACTAAAAGCGGCTCTGCATTGCGGATAAGCTCAGTATCGTAGTATGTTTTCATCTCGACGCTGCTGATTTCCTGATTTTCTCCGCTCTGGGAAGTGATGTTAGTGTTAAGTTCTGCCATTTAAAATTTCTCCTTTTCTTTCTCAGAAGGTAACGCGCTCGCCGCGCCTTACCCTCTCTCTTATTTGTGCGCGCTGCTCGTCGCTTAAATTTCTCGGGTCAAGCGCAGCCGAAAAGCTGCCATATCCGGATATAGCCTCCTCCTCGGGGCGAAGACCGCGAAGTCGGATTTCTCTTATAACCTCAGAGCGCATTTTCTGCTTCTCGCTTTCTAAAAGTGTAGAAAAATTTAACGCATCTAAAGCCTCCTTGACTGTAAATCCGTTTTCAAGGAGCGCTAAAAAACGCTCGTTTGAAATAAGGTCCTCTGCTTTTTGCATGCCGTAAAGTTCAGTTTCGGCAAGACTTGATAGCTCACTTTCGAGAGCCTCTGCAAGCTGAGCCTGTAAATCACAAAGCTCGCCCGAATTTTCGGCAAGGTTTTCATCTGCCGCCTGCGCATTTTCAAAGCCGCTAAGCGCACTTTCAAGCTCCTCTAATGAGGAAACCTTAAAATGTGCCTGAGCAGACTCAAGAATGGGCCTCAGACGCGAAAGCTCCTCGCTCTGGGCGCGCGCCTTTGAAAGACGCTTGCCCAGCGCTCTGTCTAAGCACTCCTGAAACTCCTCCTGAGTTCTGAAAACACGAAATGCCTCCTGCTCACTCTCACTTTTTTCTTCAGGCGTCCCCAAAGAAGCGGTGTCGGCATCTGTGCCGAGAGCGGGGCTATCTATTTCTAAAAGATTTTTTTCCTGCATATTTATCTCCTTATCTCATTTCCTCAATGCTTCTTATAATGCTCTGTTTGTTATCAAGAATCATGGCATTTAGTGCCGCAATAGTTGCCTCACGCCTATCCTTGTCAAATGCTCCCTCTCTGTAAAGCTCTAATATAAGCTCGTTGTGGGAAATAGCATCAAACAAATTCTTTTTCTGAGCCGCAACCTCAATATCAAAAACCGCCGCGCTCAGCTCTGTGCACTCTTTTCCCCCAATAGAAAGGTAACTGACACCGCCGCCCTCTCCCGTTATGCGGAATGTCCTCTGCTCGCTGTAAAACTGCGAAACCAGCTCAATTACCATATAAACAACATCTGCAAAGGCTCTGTATGAGCTTTCTATGCTGTCTCGGGTAAGCTTGCTTCCCGCCTGTTGCAGTGCCGAAATTGCGGCATAGGCGGTAACACCCTTGTTGGTGTCGCCCTGAGAAAAATCACGGTTTCCGATTATTTCTTTAAGCTCACCAATCTTGTTTTCGCGGCAGGAAATAACCGTCTGTGAGGGCGGATTTGCCTGCAGGGGACGAATTGAGCTGTCATCAACACTTCTGTCACACTCGATAAAGTCTACTGAAAGGTCAGAGAGCTTTTGCGGGTCTATTCCGCCGTCGCGTTTTACTAAAAAGCGCTGGCGGGAAGAAATGAGCGCATTGCGTTCAATCAGATATTCAAGCTTGTCTATCTGCGCCTGCGCATTTTTGCCGATATCAATCATTCCCATTCCAAAGGGCGAGCCCTCTATGGGAATCATTGTGTCAATGACAAAGGGGTACATTCCGTGATTGTATATTCCGCTCTCGCAAAGATTTGGGTCGGTTTTGGTGCTGTAAACCGCCTTTTCGCCGATGAGCTTGGTAAGGTGAACAACGCTTTTGCCGCTTGAGTTTTTGCATTTCTCATAGCAGTCAATAATCAGCGCCTTGCCCCTTGTGTCCTCGGTGCCGAAATAGCTCTTAAGGCTCATTGTCTGCCCGCTCTTTTTAAGGTCGGCAGCAGGATAACGGTTTTTTGCCGCCTCGGCATCACACAACGACAGCACAAAAATGTACTTGCTATCCTGAATATTGCTGATATAAGGCTCGCAGTAAAAGCGTAAAAGGTCAATTTTCTTAATCGAAATATCGCCAAGCCCATTTTCCAGCGTGTTATCCCAGAAAACGCCGTAAACTCCGCTTCCCTGCTTTAACTTGTACCACCACATATCAGAATAAACCGAACGAAATCCGTTCTTTTCGAGTATCAGCGGCACAACCTTGGAAAGCTCCTTTGCCTTTTCTCTGTCACCCTCCTCACGCTCGAGTAAAAGCGGCTGCGGATAGTTTTCCATAGCCTCAGCGTGCCTGTGCCAGATGCCGTTTAAAAGATATGAGCCTGCGGGTCGAAAAGCGCTCATTGCCTTGTCACTACCCGCAATGTACTTCCAATGCTCTCCCTTAAACCAGTTTTCGTTTTCGATAATGTTTCTGTCGGTAGCCTCCTTTGCATCGCGGTAGGCTCTGAACGCCTCCAGCATACGGGCGCTCTCCTCCTTTGAAAGCGCCTGCGCGCCTTGCGGCTTTACCG